>JBAVOA010000111.1:0-5198 GCA_049691635.1 Aestuariivirga sp.
CTTTCACAGCCGTCCCGTGCGGGGGGACTGTGAAAGATCCCTATGAGATCCTGGGGGTGGCGCGAACTGCCTCATCGGATGACATTCAGAAGGCATACCGCCGGCTGGCAAAAAAACTGCATCCGGATCTCAATCCGGGAGACAAGGCATCGGAGGAGCGGTTCAAAGATGTTTCCCTGGCCAACGATATCCTTTCAAACGCGGACAAGCGCAAGAAATTCGACAGCGGCGAGATTGACGCTACAGGAGCCGAACGGCCGCGCCAGTCATACTATAAGGACTATGCAGCCGGGGCTGCCGCAGGCCACCCTTATGAGAATCCTTCGGGCTTCTCGGATTTTGCCGATGCCGATGATGTCTTTGCCGAATTGTTCAGGCGCCAGGCGCGGCAAGCGCGGCGCGCTCGCGGCCCGGATTTGCAATACCGTCTGTCAGTCGAATTTCTCGATGCGATCAATGGCGCCACAAAAAGGCTGACCCTGCCCGACGGCGGAATTCTGGACGTGACAATACCGCCGGGGATTCAGGAAGGCCAGGTGCTTCGCCTGCGCGGCAAGGGCGGCCGGTCCGCCGGCGAGGGCGAAACGGGTGACGCGCTGGTGGAGATTGCAATTATTCCCCATCGCTATTTCACCCGGGTTGGCGATGATATCCACGTCGAACTACCGGTGACACTTGCGGAGGCGTTTCTTGGCTCGCCTGTGAAAGTGCCAACACCGGCGGGCTCCGTCATGCTGAAGGTGCCAAAAGGATCGAACACGGGCTCAGTCCTGCGCCTGAAGGGGAAGGGAGTTCCACGGCAAGGCGGCCATGGCGACGCTCTTGTCAAACTCAAAGTCATGCTGCCTTCGGGAGCCAGTCCGGAATTGGAAACCTTTCTTTCCAGCTGGACGCCTGGAAAGAGCTATGATCCGCGGAAGGATATGCTGCCATGATCATCAGCAAGCTGGATTTTCTCTATCGCGCCCAACTCGACCAGGAAACCCTGGAGGTCTGGATTGAAGAGGAGTGGCTGCTTCCCCTGGAGGCGGCGCCAGAGCCCGTGTTTTCCGAAATGGATCTGGCGCGGGCGAAGCTGATCCGGGAACTGAAGCACGACCTGGGTGTGAATGATGAAGGGGTGGGCATCATTCTTCGGCTTCTGGATCAGATGCACAGCCTGCGAAAGGCGATGGCGAGCCTGGTGCCAGCCAAGACGGAAATATCTGCTCCACCGGGCGCAGGCCCATCCATTGACCGGGATCAAGGACGTGAATGACAATTCGTGGATGATAGCAGAACCCATCCTTTCCCCGGGCGTTAAGGTTGCTGCGCGCAACGAAGGAGATTTAAGTTCATGACCACCCCACACTTCCATGCCGTTATCTGGATCGATCATCACGAGGCGCGCGTATTTCATTTCAGTCCGACGGAAGTCGACAAGCTCATATTGCATCCCGATCATCCGACCAGACACATTCATCACAAGTCGAACACCACCGGCAGCGGGCATGATTCCCTCAGCGATGAGTTTCTTCACGCGGTTGCCAAATCGGTTGCGGATGCCGGGGCGGTTCTCGTCACGGGACCGGCAAATGCCAAGACGCTCCTGGTCAAGCACATCCAGCATCACGATCCGAAGCTGATGAAGCTCATACTGGGGGTGGAAACGGTTGATCACCCAAGCGACCCGCAACTGGTCGCCCATGCACGGAAATTCTTTAAAGCGGCAGATGCAATGCAGCCGCAGATGCCACCCGAGAGGCTGTCCGGGTAAATTATGGAGCACGTCCGGATTTTGGGTCGCAAGAGAGAATTATAGCGGTCCACGCCATTCGAGGACGGTATTTTCCGAGAAATAGGAAAGCCCGCTATCTCATTGAGATAACGGGCTTTTTTGGTTGCGGGAGCCAGATTTGAACTGACGACCTTCAGGTTATGAGCCTGACGAGCTACCGGGCTGCTCCATCCCGCGTCATTGACGCGTGCCGGTGTGTAGCAACCTGCCAGGCCTTTGGGAACCCCTTGCGCAAGTTTATTTGCGGTTTCATGACAAAATGTGGAATTTGCCGTTAAGTGAGTCCAATTCAGGTCTCGCTGGCGTGGCGTGTGCAGGGTTCAAGGGCAAAGCATGGAAAATAGACTGGCCTTAATTACAGGCGCTTCAGGCGGCATCGGCGAGGCCTTCGGGCATGTACTGGCCGCCGAAGGCTGCGATCTTATCCTGACCGCCCGCCGGGACCAGGAGCTTCACCGGGTCAAGGGGGTGATTACGGCCAAGCATCCGGTTGCCGTCCATGTCATAGCGCTTGACCTGAGCGCGAGCGGGGCGGTCGATTACCTGATGGCCGAAATGGCACGCCGTAACCTGGTTCCGGGCATCGTCATCAACAATGCCGGATTTGGCCTCATTGGTCCTTCGGTTGAGCTTTCGCGGGACGAACAGTTGAGCATGATCGATCTCAATGTGCGTGTGCTTACGGATATCACCTTGCGTTTGCTTCCCGCCATGATTGCGCACAAGTCCGGCGGGGTCATCAATGTGGCCTCGATCGCCGGGTTCATGCCGGGCCCGCTTATGGCGGTCTATTTTGCCACCAAGAATTACGTATTGAGTTTTGGTGATGCGATGGCGTCGGAACTCAGGGGCACGGGTGTCACGATGACTACGCTTTGCCCCGGCACGGTGAAAACGGCATTTCAGTCACGCGCCGGCCAAACTGAAGGAAGGTCCACTTTGTCGGCATTTGACGTGGCAAGCCTGGGATGGGCGGGTTTCAAGTCCAGGCGCCGGGTGGTTGTACCAGGTTTCTTCAATCAACTGATCGCCTATGGCCTGCGCATGACCCCGCGGCGTATTTCACTTCCCTTTGTGAAGCAGGTTATCGGAAGGCGGCGGGCGACATAGATGGTTGCGGCGGAAAAGTCTCCCGAAAATAAAATCCTGATCATTGTCCATCAAGAAACGTCGACACCGGGGCGCATTGGCATGATGCTCAAGGCCATGGGCTTTGCGCTTGATATCCGAAGGCCCTTCCTGGGAGAGAGCTTGCCGGAAACGATGGACCAGCATGCAGGGGCTGTCATCTTTGGCGGCCCCATGAGCGCCAACGACCCTGAATCCTGGATTGCGCGGGAGATTGACTGGATTGGTGTGCCGCTGAAGGAGCAGAAGCCATTTCTTGGCGTCTGCCTTGGCGCGCAGATGCTGGCGATGCATCTCGGCGGAGCTGTCGGACCCCATGCCGAGTCCCGGGTCGAGATTGGTTATTATCCAATTTATCCGGTGAATGGCGGCGAAGACATCCGCGACTGGCCGCAGGAGGTTTATCAATGGCACCGCGAGAGCTTCACGCTGCCAAGGCAAGCCAGGCTCTTTGCCAGCAGCGAGCATTTTGAGAACCAGGCCTATCGTTATGGAAAAGCTGCCTTTGGCATCCAGTTTCATCCTGAAGTGACCCGCCTTGCCATGCATCGCTGGGTCGTCCGCGGAGCCCACCGATTTTCATTGCCCCATGCGCAAGGCGCCCATGAACACCTGGCAGGAAATCTGGTTCACGATGACGCAGTGAAAAGGTGGCTCGCGCAGTTTCTTGAGCGCTGGCTTCCGCAGGACGCCAAATAGTTCAAAAACCGGCCTGATCGGTCGAAGCGGTACAGCGGATAAACCAGCTGTTAAGCACTTTTTCCGTTATTGGAAACGCTTTCGAAACTCTGCTGGTCCATGATGCCTACATGACATGCGGAACCTTTGCGGGGGAAGTGTCAGGCAAGTCCGGGATTTTGTAATGCGTACCTGGACGCCAGTGTGTTTACGGGGAGCCTCCAGTCGAGGCTCCCTTTTTTGATCTGAAGTTACTTCGCCAAAGCCGAAATACCAGAGGAAGATGGTGCTGGATCCGCCAGCGGCCGACCGGCGCGAAAGATGTCGGGGCGCGGGGGAAACTTTGGTTTTGGCTTGGGCATGGGCAGCAGGCCTTCGCGCTGCAACTTCTTGCGGGCCAGTTTCCTGACACGGCGAATTGACTCCGCCTTTTCGCGGACGCGACGTTCGGATGGTTTTTCATATGCGCCGCGCAGCCTGAGTTCGCGCAGTATACCTTCGCGCTGCATTTTCTTTTTCAGAACCTTGAGGGCCTGATCTACGTTGTTATCACGGACAAAAACCTGCACGCATTCTCCTTCGCGGTTGATCAGAATTTGACGATTGTGTTGGACATCAAGGTGTCTTCTTCCGCCACAGCTGGTAGCCATTTTCGGCGATGCCTGATTCAATCGCCTCGCGGCGCATTCCGTGGGGCGGAACCTGATCAGGGCGCAAAACGCCAATGCCGGCCCAAGGGCCGAATTTCTGGGGAAGCTTTGCACCGGCTGATTCCATCGCAAAACCATGCAAAGCCGTTGATGTTTCAGAGCGAAACATGAAGAGATTGGATTTGTCTGCCATGAAAACTCCTTTGCCCGCAGGCGAATTGAGTGACGCGGCATCGCGCCCTCACTTACTTGAAAATAAAGCCGCGCTCTCCCTTCGAAGAACACGGCCCATCCGGACCGATGCTTGCAACCTGATGTCAGGCATCAGGGAGCACCGGTCCCACTCTGTCCTCACCCGCCGCCGGTACATCCGCGGTCGACGGGTTTGAACGAGATTGCGATATTAGTTGGTGACCTGCAGGCGGTCGGCTGATGCCTTGCCGGTGCGCTTGTCGGTAGCGATCTCGTAGGAGACCTTCTGGCCTTCATTGAGTGTGCTCAAGCCGGCCCGCTCTACGGCACTGATGTGCACGAACACATCGGTTGAACCTGTGGTTGGCTGAATGAAGCCGAAGCCCTTTTGCGCGTTAAACCACTTAACTGTACCTGTTTGCATAATTCTTCCTTTCAAGACGAAATGCGTAGCGGTACACACACGCAACATGCGTAATGTGACCTGTCGATGTTTTGGAAATAAGGGGAGGGCTGAAGCACTAAGTGCGAAGCCGAGCCAGTCGGCCGAAACTCGATAGGCCGCATATGGGCGCTTTTCGAGCGGAATACAAGCCCCTACCTGCAATATCCTTTATATGGCCGACCGGGCGACGGTTTTGATGGGGCCGCGATGATTGCCGGACTTCATCGAGATGTCGCGGTCCTGGGCCATGATCACAGTCCTGGCGTGGTCATCGCCGTCAAATTCCGCGAGGTCCGCCGAAGCGACCTTCCGGCGGGAACTCCTGGTT
>JBAVOA010000112.1:0-16331 GCA_049691635.1 Aestuariivirga sp.
GAGCTGTGCCAGCCCCGGATCAAATACGCGAAGCATCCCCCGCGCATCCTTTTCTTCGGGCCTGATTCCCGGGTTGACGATCTGTGGCCAGCACCCCAGCCCGTGGCCACTCCTGTGCCGCCGCCCGATGGCCTTGTTGATGCCAAGCGCCTTGCCCGCAGGCTTCAGGCCCTCAAGCTGGCCCTCGATGACCTGCCACGGCAAGCGAAACGCCTTGCCCGCACGCGGCTCAGGCGTGCGAACATCCCAACCCTGAAATACAAATCCCCACTGCGGCCGGGCCGGCCTCCCGGCCACCGGACGAAACCCACGCACCAAGTCGATGAACTGCTCAAAGAATGCCACTGGCTTGCCTGGGAAGCGCTCAAGCCCAACACAAGCTGACGGAACATGATCATCTGTATACGGACTAATATTTTTCAGCGAGGGCGGAGCTTTGCCTTATTTCTGTTTTTTACGCTCATTGAAAAGATGACCGCAAGCAGTGAAGTTCTGCGCCTAGCCAGCTTCCGCCTCTTTCAATATCCAGTCGCGGAAGGCGCGGATTTTGGGGGTGTTGCGGCGGGCTTCAGCGTAGGCGAGGTAGTATTGCGAGCCTGAGTTTGCCATCACGTCGAAGAGCTGGATAAGCCGTCCGGATTTCAGGTCTTCGCTGACGAAAGCGGGCGAGACAAGCGCGATGCCGGAGCCGGCGACGGCGAGGATGGCGGCCATCTGCTGGGTGTTCACATCGATGCTGGGGCGCCTGACGGCTGCGTCACGCGATAACCCCGCAGCCTCGAACCACAGGGGCCACCAGACATCGTTGCGGTCAATCAGGACATGGTCGAGCATCTGCCCGGGCGTTGCGGGGCGGCCCTCGCGGGCGATGTAGTGGGGGCTGCAGACTGGTGTGAAGGTTTGGGTCAGCAGAACATGGCTGGCAAGGCCCGGCCAATTGCCCTTGCCGGAACGGATCACCACGTCCACGCCTTCGCTGTCGAGGTCCACCATATGGGGCGAAATATCAAGGCGCACGGTGTATTCGGGATGCAGCAACTGAAAGCCACCGAGGCGCGGGGCGAGCCAGTTGCCGGCAATGGTCTGCATGGTGGAGATCGCCAGCACGGAATTGCTATCGTCGCGGATCAGCCGGAAACATTGGGTGAGATCGCCAAGGGCCCGGCGGACGGTGGGGGCGATGGTTTCGCCTTTTGGACTCAGGACAACGCCCCGGGCCTGGCGCACAAAGAGGGGCGCTCCGACGAAGTCTTCCAGGAGCTTGATCTGGTAGCTCACGGCGGACTGGGTCATGTTCAGTTCAGCCGCAGCACGGCTGAAATTGCCGTGGCGGGCCACGGTTTCAAAGACGCGGATGGCGGCGAGCGGGGGCAGGGCGGTCATGGGTTTACATATAAGCCATTTTGATGTCTCGGTCCATAAAACACGTTTGTTTTTGGCCTAAAATCATAAGATAGTGAAGAAATTCGAGGTTCAGATATCAATCCACGAGGCTTCAATGACGCTTTCCCTGGACCGTATGGCGCGCCTTCTGCTTGGTATTTTGACGGCTGGCGGAACTGGCCGCAAGCGGGTCCCCCGGCTTGATTTGATGGCCCTGAGCGAGCGGGAACTGGCGGACCTGAACCTGCCGGCTGAGGTCAGGAGCCGCTTTCTGGGGCAGCGCTCGGCCCAACAATTCCGGCGGCGGGTCTGACGCCATGGAGGACTGGCTGCCCGAGGCTTACCTCAGGTTTTCCGACGAACGCACCCGCCCGGCAAGAGATCTGTTGGCGCGGGTTCCACTGAACGCACCGGAGCTCGTTTACGATCTTGGCTGCGGTCCGGGGAATTCCACGGCCCTGCTGCGGGAGCGCTATCCCCAGGCAAAGGTGATTGGCCTCGACACTTCACAGACGATGCTCGCGAAGGCGCGGAACGATCTGCCGGAGGTGCAATTCATCGAAGCCGATCTTGCGGTATGGGAAGGCGACCGGAACGCCGACCTGCTGTTTGCCAATGCGGCCTTCCAATGGGTGCCGGATCATGCTGCGGTCCTGCTTCGCCTGCTCAAAGGACTGAAAGCGGGCAGCGTTCTGGCGCTGCAGATGCCCGACAACCTTGATGAGCCAAGTCACCGGCTAATGCGTGAGACCGCGCAAGCCGGACCCTGGGCCAGTGCCTTGAAGGACGCCGCAGGGTTCCGGGAGGTGATCAGAACGCCCCATGATTATTACAATCTGCTCAAGCCCTATTGCCGGTCATTGGAAATCTGGAACGCGGCCTATTATCACGCTCTGCAGGGCGCGCAGGGCATTGTGGATTTTGTCTCGACCACAGGGCTCAGGCCGTTTCTCGATCCGCTGGATGAAAGCACCCGGGATGAATTCATCACCGCATACCGTGCCGGACTGGCCATGGCATACCCCGAAATGGGCGATGGCAAGGTGCTGATGCGCTTCCCGCGCCTGTTCATCGCGGCGCAGGCCTGAGATCACTTGCGCAAATAAGCAAAGAGGGCGTTGATGTCGCCATCGTTGCTGGCGATGACATTGACGAAGGTTGAGCGCAGCTGCTGGGCCAGCCAGATCGAGGCGACATTGACATCGCGCACCAGGAAACCGCGCCGCGAGCGTTGAAGTTTGAAGACGATCTTCTTGCCGTTCGACAGCTTTGTGCTCACCGTCAATGCGCTGGCGGAATTGACGCATTCGCTGATGGTCAGCCCGTTACCGGCAAAGCGGCTGGCGTGGCGCACCATGAAACGGCCGATAAAGCCGCGGGTGAGTGCCACATACTCCGCCTCCCGTGACTTGCTCAAGAGCCTGCGGTTGGGGCCAAGGGCGAACAGGGCGATGCTGCGCAAGTCGGTGTAGCGCGCCGTGGCGCCGGAGAAGGCGGAAGCGGAATTGGACCGGGCGGCGCCAAGGAAAGCATTGCCTGCATTGTTGATGAAAGTGCTCGCCGGGCATTTTTCGGCCGCGGCACTGGACAAACCAGCGCCCTGAATTAGGACGTACAAGAAGATCAGCCAGCGGCCACGCATCATCTCAGTTCCGATCGCATCTGTTTGAATCCGATTGAATCTGAGTCGCAAGTCCCTTTCGCATGGAAGCCCCGCTATTCGGCGTCCTTGTGTTTGAAGCCCTTGATTTTTGCTTCTCGCAGGTGAAGTCCGGCACGCGTCCCCTTGATGTCTTCAGCTTTGGCCAGATCGTAAGTGCGTTTGCGCAGTTCCATCACAAGTTCATTGCGGTCCTCAATATGGGCGATCTCGCTGAAAGGAACAGGGCACCCGATGCGCACATGCAAGCCGGTTCCAATACGACGGGTAGTTTCACGAAAGACCAGTGAAAGGCGGAGGGTGAGACTCAGATGGCTTGCGAGCTGGAAGAGCCTGCTGTTCTGACCGGTGAAGAATATGGGCACGACGGTTGCCTTCGACATGCGCAGAAGCTTTGCGGTGAAAGGGGCCCAGGGCAGGTCGATGGCCTGACCCTTCAATGGTTTTTCCGAAGTTGCCACACCGCCACCCGGAAAAATTCCAACCGCATGGCCCTCGCGGAGCCAGCTTTGCGCGGCAAGGCGCGAATTCACGTTGGTTTCGCGGGCCTCCCGGGTAGGGGCAAAGGCCACGGGCAGGAGATTTTTTGCGGCTTCAGGCGCCTGGCAGAGGACATCATTGGCCAGCACCTTGGTATCAGCACGGACTTTGGTGGCAAGCCACGTCAGCGTGATGCCATCCATGACACCGTAGGGGTGATTGGCGATGAAAAGCACGGGGCCGGTCTTTGGCGTGAGCGCCAATTCCGCTTCATCATACATGACGTTGAGTTTCAGCAGGCGGATGGCGGCGTCAAAAAAATTCTCGCCGCCAGCCACGCTCTTCTGGTGCTGAAAATAGAGTTTCTTGAGCTTGCGCTGGCCGCCCATTTTTTCGATGGCCTGAATGACAGCACGCTGGATGGCAGGCTGATCGGCGGTTGAATAGGAAAAGCGGACTGGTTTGGACTTGCCTGGATGGGCCGGGGGTTTTGACATGGCGCTTTCGGGCAATCCAATTTCGGTTGGCTGGATGTTACCGCTTATATGCTCTATTGCGCGTCTGCCAAAGGAGAAGTTCATGTTCAAACTCTATGCCAGGCCTGGTGCGGGTTCAGCTGCGGTCGAAGCCCTTCTTGCGGAATGCGGCGCGGCCTTCGAAATCATTGATGTTCTCCGTGATCCGGACGGCACGGTCCCGAAAAGTTTCCAACAGATCAATCCGCGTGCCGAGGTGCCAACACTGGTCCTGCCAGATAACAGTATCATGACAGAGAGTGCCGCCATGATGATCTATCTGGCGGATCTCTATCCGGTGGCGGGTCTCGCACCGGCCCTGAAATCGGCTGCGCGAGCAAACTATCTGCGCTGGATGCTTTATTTCGCGACCGCAGTTTATGGGGGTGACCTGCGGATGTATTATCCAGAGCGCTATTCGACTGATCGGGCGAATGCCACCAGCATCAAGGCCAAGGCCATTGCCGACATGGCGCGGGATTTTGAGATTTTTGCCGAAGCGCTGGGCGAGGGGCCGTTTATTCTTGGGGACAAGCTGAGTGCCGCGGATATCTATGCGGCGATGCTGTTCAGTTGGGCACCGGATGTCCCGCAGCTTTTTGCGCGCCATGCCAATATCAAGCGGCTCTACAACCTTGTCGCAGCCCGGCCCCTCATTGCAACGATCTGGGCGCGAAACGAGATGCCCTAATGTGCTTCCAACGCGGGCGTGCCGAGGCCCAGCACGCGGCAGATGGCATAAACAAGATCGGCGCGGTTGAGCGTGTAGAAGTGAAAGGCATCGACACCTTCACGGCGCAGCGCTTCCACCTGTTCGGCGGCAACGATGGCAGCCACCAGATTTCTGGTTTCCGGGTCAGCATCAAGGCCCACAAAGCGCTGGACAAGATCGGGGGGAATGTGGGCGCCGCATTTTGCGGAAAATTCGCAGACACGGGCAAAGTTGGTGATCGGCAGAATGCCGGGAACAAGCTCTATATCAATGCCGCGGGCAAAGATCCGGTCACGCAGACGCAGGAAGAAAGCGTTGTGGAAGAAGAATTGCGAGATGGCCCGGGTGGCCCCGTGTTCAGCCTTGTCGGCCATGAAGGCCAAATCTTCTTCAATGGAAACGGATTCGGGGTGGCGCTCGGGATAGGCGGCAACTGAAACTTCAAAATCGGCAATGGCGCGGATGCCGCGCACCAGGTCGGCGGCATTCTTGTAGCCTTGCGGATGGGGTTCAAAGCGCTTGCCGACACCGCCGGGCGGGTCGCCGCGCAGGGCCAGGATATGGCGCACACCCGCCTCCCAGTTTTCCCGCACAACCGCGTTTACTTCCTCTTTCGAGGCGCCGACACAGGTGAGATGGGCCGCGGGCTTAAGCTTGGTTTCGTTGCAGATGCGCCTCACCGTGTTGAGGGTTCGATCACGGGTGGTGCCGCCTGCACCATAGGTGACTGAGACGAATTTTGGCGCGGTGGTCTCCAGTCGCTTCAGCGTGTTCCAGAAGGCGTCTTCCGTATCCCCTGGCTTTGGCGGGAAAAACTCAAAGGAAACGGAAAGTTTTTTGCCCTCTGGCGCTGTGCTGGTCATTGGTTCTCGGAACCCAAATCGGCGGGAAGCTCGGCGTGGGTTTGGGCTGATCGTGCTGCTTTTGGAACGCCTAGCCAAAGCGATACTGTTAATCCTTTTTGCTCTCTCAACCACGGTGGTGGCAGAAGTTCGTGCTGGTGGAGCGTAAGGCCTGCCCGGTTGAACCAGCCGGTGATTTGCTCGGTCGAAATTCCCAGACGGCGGTGGGCATGCTCGCTGCGCAGGGATTCAAGCTCATGGGGAGCGAAATCTATAATCAGCAGGCGGCCCTCGGGACGAAGAATGCGGCGGGCTTCCAACAGGGCCCGACCGGGGTCATCGAGATAATGGAGAACCTGATGGACGATCACAAGATCGGTTGCACCATTGGCAAAAGGCAGAGCGTAGATGTCACCTTGCCGGACCTGGGCATGGCGCAGTTCTTTTTTTTCAAGATTGGCCCTGGCAATGGCCAGCATCTCACGACTTGAATCTATGCCGACGGCTTGCTCCGCCAGGGTGGCAAAAAGTTCCAAAGCACGCCCCGTACCGGTTCCAAGGTCCACCAGAGACTTCACTTTGGCCTTGCCTATAATTGCCTGCATGGCCTGTTCCACGTCTTCCTCGCGGATATGCAGCGAGCGAAGTTTTTTCCAGTTGGCGGCATTGTTGCTGAAATAGCTGGCGGCAAGCTCAGCCCTTTGGGTCCAGATTGTTTCGAGACGGGTAAGATCGCTGGCAAGGATGCTGTCGTGGGCGGGCAACATCTCAACAATGGCGCGCGACAAAGTTCCGCCAAGGCCTTCCTCGCGCTGGCGAAAGAGCACCCAATTGCCCTCTTTATGACGGGTCACAAGACCCGCCTCAACCATGAGCTTGAGGTGGCGGCTTACACGCGGCTGGCTTTGACCCAGGACCTGAGTGAGCTCGCTAACGTTGAACTCACCGTGGGAGAGGACAAAGAGGATGCGGACGCGGGTCGATTCGGCCGCTGCCCTCAATCCCACAAGCAACTCCTCCATGTCAGAACTCCTCCTGACTGACACATAAACATATCTTTATATAGTTTTCAACGATTGATTAAGTGCTGGAAGAGAATGACAGATTGGTTGCAGAATCTTATTTCTCGACTGTGGTCTTGCTTTTTCCGCACTTTCGAGGCGTATTATGTGCCTATTGGCAGACGCTTGGAGTGGGGCTCCGTCACAGTGTTTGGAGGTTCTATTCTATGATAGGCACGAAAAGCCGCAAGTTCAGCCGCCGCGAGTTTGTGGCTTTGCTTTTGGGCGCGGCGCTTGCCGGCACGGCAAGCAATGCCATGGCGGCAGTCGATCCTGCTGAGGGATACGTCGACAGAATTGCCGGAGAAGTCATGTCCTTGGCAAACAGCGGGCGCAAGGGAAATGCGTTGCGCGGGCAGTTCGCATCCGTGCTCAACCGCTACATCAACTTGCGCAACATCGCCAATTTTGCGCTTGGGCCTTATCAAAAGAAGTTGCCGCCGGGTGACCGGAACGAATTCTATACGTTGTTCAGCAACTACGCGGCAGCGTTGTTTGTCTACTATGTGGATGATTTTAAAGGTTCTGACCTGGAAATAATTTCTACAAACAAGCAGGGCAATTTCATCACCATCATGAGCGCCATCAAGCAAAACGGGGGCGGGCGCGAACAGGTGAGGTGGCGTCTGGTGCCAGCCGGCGGTGGCTACAAAATCAGTGACATCAATATCAAGGGTGTCTGGCTGACCATTGCGACGAAGAAGCGCTTCAGCGACGTTCTCAACCGTTCCAAGGGCGATTTTGGAGCGCTTTTTGCAGAGTTGCGCGAAGCCGAGACTTGGTAGATACGGCAAATAAGCCTAAGAGCGTTTTGAGAATCCGCTAGTAGCGGTTGCCCGAAATATCCGTTTGGAAAATCGAATCATGATTACGCGTCGCGCCCTTTTGAGATTCATTGCTGCCAGCTCCATCTCTCCGGCTCTTGCAGCGGATCATCCCTCTGTCACCTTCATGAAACGATTTGGCAAGGACATGCTGGCGGCCCATCGCTTTGGTACCGTCGGCAAATTTGCCGGCGTCATTGATGCCTATGCGGATGTGGCCGGAATTTCCAATTATTCCCTGGGCCAGTACAAGCCCAACTTGCGTGCCAACCAGCGCAGCAGTTACTATCAAGGCGTCGTCACTTTCATGTCGCGCTATTTCGCAGAACAGTCGCGTGAATATCGCGTGGCAAAGTATGAGATCGGTGAGGCCACCGTTGATGACAACAAGGACGTGATTGTCGCCAGCAAGATTTTTCTTCTGTCCGGCCAAACCTATAATGTGAGCTGGAAACTCATCTGGCGTGATGGCACATACAAAATTTCCGATGTCAAAGTCCTGGGATTTTCGCTGACTTATTTGCAGCGCGGACTTTTCACGTCCTATATTTCCAAGCGCAAGGGCGACGTGAGCCAGCTTGTGGCAGCTCTTACCCGCTAATCACCACCTGTTAACCGCTTCTGTCTAGCTTGCCGGGAGGTCAATCCTGAGGCAGGACAATGGGACGTAGGATCAAGAGTTTTGTGGCATGCCTGGAAATGGCACTTGTGCTTGCGGCATGCTCGGACTCGACTTCGAAAAAATACTTCGAAACCGAAGGATTGAGAACGCCCTCGGCAGCCTGTTCAATCGATCCGCGCTCGCTTGGCAAGATCCAGGCGCTTGCCGACATTGACGAGGGCAATGGTTGCGAAGTACGCAATCCTTACAGCGTGCAATCGCTCGGTGATGTCGGGTTCAGCCAGGCCGCAACGGTGAACTGCGGACTGGTCGCGCCTCTCAACAGCTGGCTGGATCGCACAGTGCAGAATTCTGCGGTGGATGCCTTTGGAGAACGAGTCATCGGCATTGATGTTGCCGCCTCCTACTCCTGTCGGGCGCGCAACAATGTTCGGAGCGCCAAGATGAGTGAGCACGGCTTTGGCAATGCCATTGATATTTCGGCTTTCACCCTTGAAAGCGGGCGCAAGGTTTCGGTCATGACGGACTGGAATGGCGCCGGCGATGCGAAACAATTCCTGCGGCGGGTCAGGCGCGAGGCTTGCGGAGAATTCATGACTGTGTTGGGACCTGGTTCTGACGCACATCATCGCGACCATATTCATCTCGACCTGCAGAACCGCCGTAGTGGCGAAGCCTATTGCCATTAGTTTTCCGGTGTGCGTTGCAATTTTTTGCCTGAAAGGGCATATGGGCTGCCATGGAACAGGAACTTATCAAACCGGATACCACACCCAAAGGCTCTTCACAGGCCTTCAGTCCCGTAGGCTGCTTTATTGCGGCTGCGGGTATTACCCTGCTGACCCTTTGTCTTCTTGGCACGGCCGCCGTTACGACGATTTGGGCTTTTTCGAAGCTCCTCGGCCTTCCGGACGTGCTTGCCGAAGGCCTGATGCTGCTTGGGCTGGTTCCAGCCGGCATTGCAACGATCTGGACTGCGGGGCGAGCGTGGCATGTGGAGCGCAGGCTGGCCCAGCACCGGGATATTGACGTGCCGGCGTTCGACCTCTTGCATTATTTCAAAAAGACGTAATTGTCCATAAGTCCGCGCGACGAATCCGGTAAGTTCATTCTCCCATGTCTATCTGGAACCGCATTAATGAGGCCCTTGCCCTCGCAGGAGATTCAATTGGCAGCTTCTTGACCAAGCTGGCCAGGTCGCGGGTAACTGCACCGGAAAAGTCCGTTGCCTTCACCATCGGCATGATCGCCCTGGGCGCCAAGATGGCGAAGGCCGATGGTGTCGTGACGACGGACGAGGTGACGGCGTTTAAACAGGTTTTTCATGTTTCGCAGGCGGAGCTGGCAACCGTCGCAAGGGTCTTCAATCTGGCAAAGCAGGATGTGGCGGGCTATGAATCCTATGCGCGTCAGATTGCCCGGCTATTCCATGCGAAGGCGGGGATACTCGAAACTGTTCTGGATGGATTGTTCCATATTGCCAAGGCCGACGGTCGCCTTCATGCGGCAGAATTGGCTTATCTTGCGAGTGTTGCTGGGCATTTTGGTTTCAGTCCCCATGATTTTGCGCGCATCAAGGCCCGCCACGTAACGGCTGGCCCGGAAGATCCCTATATCATTCTTGATGTGGACCGCAAAATGGATCTGGCGGCAATCAAATTGCGCTACCGCAAGCTCGTGCGTGACAATCACCCGGACAAGCAAATTGCCGCGGGTGTTCCCGAAGAAATGGTAATTCTGGCCACCAACCGTCTGGCGCGCATCAACGCGGCCTATGAGCAGATCCTGAAGGAGCACCTGCTGTGATTGGCTCGGCGCTTGCCTCGACTTATCTGCCTTCGCCCAACATTGAATCACGGCGGGACAACCGCAAGCCGGATATGCTCGTCCTGCATTACACGGGCATGGCGGACGCCGGGAAAGCATGCCGCTGGCTGTGTGATCCCGTGTCGAAGGTCTCATGCCACTATCTGATTGATGAACACGGCACGATCGTCCAGATGGTGGAGGAAAACATGCGGGCGTGGCACGCTGGCGTTTCCTCATGGAAAGATGAGGGCGACATTAACTCCCGTTCCATTGGCATTGAAGTCCAGAATCCCGGCCACACGGCTGGGTATCCGGATTTTTCCGACACGCAGATGCTGGCCGTCATTGCACTGTGCAAGGATATTATCACGCGGCACGGCATTCATCCGGCCCGGGTGCTCGCCCACTCGGACATTGCGCCCGAGCGGAAAATTGATCCGGGTGAAAAATTTGACTGGGCGCGGCTGCATGCGCAAGGCATTGGCCATTGGGTGAAGCCGGAGCCGATTGATGGGGGCCCGTTCCTGCAACTGGGCGATCAGGGCCAGGCAGTTGAAGCGCTCCAGGCCATGCTCAGGCTCTACGGTTATGGACTGGAGATCACCGGACTTTATGATGGGCCAACCCAGGTAACTGTCCGCGCCTTTCAACGGCATTTCCGGCCTGCACGCGTCGACGGAATTGCGGATTCCTCAACCGTTACGACGCTGCACCGCCTGTTGCATGGGCTCGCTCTTGCCTAAGGTTTTTTGCATATGTCGAGGAATCCCGAAAAATCGGCTTCGCCGAGGGGAAACACTTGGTTTCTGGAACCTATTTTTACGGTAAAATGACTAGCTGATTCCAGCCCAGCAAATATCGGGTCTGAGGCTTTCAATTCGGTCTCAAGACTGAGAGTTCCCGGTTCTTCGTTCAACGAAGCTTTGCTTTTGAACGGGTAGATCCTGGAATTAACTTCGATCTCGAGGTCGATGGTTTTGGCGAATTTCAGTTTGGGATCAGATTCAGGCAGATAGAACCTCACGATTCCCGATTGCTGCGTGCACCAGAAGCTGACGCCGACGTCATCTGTGTCGGGGACGCCAAAAACCAGGTAAACCTCCCGGTCTGACTGGTCGAGAATCCAGACACGTTCCTGAGCCAATGACAGGGTTGGTCCCAGCGCCAGGGCGGCCAGTATCATGAGCAAACGGGCAAGCATTGGTCTCCGTCTTAGCGTGGTTTTGCGGCGGTGGGTATTGATTTGCCCACAGAATTTGCAAATACGCGGTTTTTGTTGACCTTGGGGACGGGGCGGAATAGGTCAGGTGCGTCAGTCGGCTGGATGGCTGCTCCCGCTAGGCCCGAAAGGGTGCGGGGGAGGAAAGTCCGGGCTCCACGGAAATACGGTGCCGGGTAACACCCGGCGGGGGCGACCCCAGGGAAAGTGCCACAGAAATTAAACCGCTCGCGGACTTGTCCGCAGCAAGGGTGAAACGGTGCGGTAAGAGCGCACCGCGTGGCCGGCAACGGTTGCGGCACGGCAAACCCCACCGGGAGCAAGACCGAATAGGGGTGGTACGAGCTTCGGCTCAGGGCTTTTTCGGCTCACTGCCCGGGTAGGTCGCGCGAAGCCTCCGGCAACGGCGGCTCCAGATGAATGGTCATCCATGGCGGGAAACCGCCGGGACAGAACCCGGCTTACAGGCCGACTGACATTTCTGTTACGGGATGGCGCGGATTTGAAACTATTTGTTAATGTAACCGGGGGCAATGTCGGGCAAACGTTAACGACTTGTTCACTGTGAATTTGCCCCAAATGACCCCTCAAGCAGGCCAACCCCAGCAGCGTCATGCCCCCGTCATGCTTGACGAGGTCCTTCGGGCGCTCGCGCCCAAGGCAGACGCCAACTATGTGGATGGCACCTTCGGGGCGGGGGGCTACAGCCGTGCCATTCTGGACGTTGCCGCCTGCCGGGTTGTCGGGCTGGACCGCGACCCTTCAGCCATCGCTGGCGGGCAGGACCTTGCGTCCAAATTCAAAGGCCGGCTCACCTTGGTTGAAGGAAGATTTGGCGCCATGGGCGAGCATCTTGCCCGCCTTGGCCTTGAGAAGGTTCAGGGTGTGGTGCTGGATGTGGGTGTTTCCTCCATGCAACTTGACGAGGCAGCTCGCGGTTTTTCGTTTATGCGCGAGGGGCCGCTCGACATGCGCATGTCGCAGGCGGGGCTTAGCGCTGCCGATGTGGTCAACACCTATTCCCCCGAGATGCTGGCAAAAGTGATCTTCCTGTTCGGCGAAGAGCCGCGCTCGCGCGCCATAGCGAAAGCCATTGTTGCCCAGCGCATAGTGGCGCCGCTGGTGACGACGATTGACTTGGTCAAGGCAGTGGAAAAGGCCACGGGGCCGCAACGGGCGAAGGATCGGACCCATCCCGCCACGCGGACATTTCAGGCGCTGCGCATCTATGTGAACGCGGAACTGGAAGAGCTTGTTGATGCCCTGCATGAGGCTGAAAAGATCCTTGATGTTGGCGGGCGGCTTGTTGTGGTGAGTTTCCATTCTTTGGAAGACCGAATCGTGAAGCGCTTTCTCGCCATGCGCAGCGGCAAGACACCCGAGGTATCACGCCACATGCCGGGAACCATCACGCAGGCCAAGCCAAGTTTCGAATTGTTGTTCAAGGGGCATCTCGATCCCTCGCTAGAAGAAGCCGAGGCAAATCCCCGGGCGCGCAGCGCAAAGCTCCGGGCAGCCTCGCGAACGGCCGCTCCTGCATGGCCGGATTCACGTCGCGATCTTGGCATTCCGCAAATTGAACGGAGCCGTCACTGATGCATAAATTTCTCAACGCCTGCCTGGTACTTACGGCCCTGGTTTCGGCGTTCTTCCTCTATTCGCTCGAACATTCGACGCGTGGCCTCGAGCGCAACATTGTGAAGCTGCAACGGGATATCCTGGAGGAGCGCGAGTCCATCAAGGTGCTTGGTGCCGAGTGGAGCAGCCTCACGCGGCCTGACCGATTGCAGAAGCTTGCCCGGGAAAACCTGAAGCTGGAAACCGTCACCGCCCCGCAATTCGTCAGCGAAAGCCAGCTTGCCGAACGGGTTCCTGCAGAACCCATCATCATGCTGGAGGAAAAAGGCAAAGACGTGATTGGCGATATTCTCAAAGACATGCAGTGACCATGACGCACGAACCTCATGACAGTTTTGGAGGCCCCGCAATCCTTGTGGGACAAAACCGCATTCGCCTTGTTGCAATAGGATTTTCCGTTGCGTTCCTGGCCATAACGTTGCAACTGGCAAACCTCACCGTCCTCAAGGGCAGGGGTGCCCAGGATGATGTGCTGGCCGAACACCAGCTGCGTACGCCTCGGCCTGACATCGTCGACCGCAATGGCGTGGTGATTGCGACGGATATTGCAGTGGCGTCCCTCTACGCGGATCCGCAAAAGATCATTGATGTCGAGGAAGCGGTTGAAAGCCTGACTGCTACGGTTCCCGATCTCGATGCGAAAACCTTGCGCGAAAAACTGTCCCAGCCCGGAAAGGGCTTTGTCTGGCTCAAGCGGCAAGTGGCGCCGGAGGAACGCGATGCCGTTTACAATCTTGGAATCCCGGGCGTCGGTTTCGTCAATGAGCGCCGGCGGGTATATCCCAAGGGGCGGCTGGCGGCCCACACGGTTGGCTATGTGGATCTCGACAGCAAGGGTATTGCCGGCATCGAAAAGTATCTGGACGATCAGGGCGCGCTTTACACGGCGTCGCTTGCCGAAGGCTCCGGCGAGTCGGCAAGTCCGGCCCAGATCGCAACCGACACACGCGTGCAATATGCTCTGACTGATGAACTTGAGAAGGCCGTGACAAAGTTCAAGGCCATTGCCGGGGGCGGCATTGTTCTCGATATAACGACCGGCGAGATCATCGCCCTGGTGTCGCTGCCTGATTTCAACCCCAACCAGGAAGACAAGAAATTCAGCAAGCAACAGGCCAACATGATGACGAGCGGCGTGTTCGAGCTTGGTTCGGTCATCAAGGCCGTCACCTTCGCAATGGCCTTTGACTATGGGGTGACCGATCTCAATGGCAGGTATGACGCGCGGTTTCCGCTGGTCATCGGCAATGCCACCATCAACGACTATCATGCCCAGCGGCGGGTGCTGACCGTCCCTGAAATTTTCACCAACTCGTCCAATATCGGTACGGCCAAAATGGCGCTCGATGTGGGTATCGAAGGGCATCAGGAATTCCTTCGCCGGGTTGGGCTTTTTGACCGGTTGACCACGGAAGTTCCGGAAAGTGCCAAACCACTGCTGCCCAAACACTGGAACAGGCTTGCTACGGCGACGGCCGCCTTTGGCCATGGTTTTGCCGTACAGCCCTTGCAAGGCATTTCAGTGATTGGTGGATTGATCAATAATGGCGTGATGACGGCGCCGACGTTCCTGAAGCGCGACGTGGCCGAGGCGGACGTGCTGGCCAAACGCATCGTGAAGCCCGAAACCAGCGAAAAGATGCGCTATCTCTTCAGGCTCAATGTGACCGAGGGAACCGCCTCCAAGGCCGATGTCATCGGCTACCGCGTGGGGGGCAAGACAGGCACGGCGGAAAAGGTTGTGGCGGGCCGTTACAATCCGGAAAAGCTGCTGAATTCCTTCATCGGGGCCTTCCCGATGGACAATCCGCGCTATGCCATCATCGTCATGCTGGACGAACCGAAAGCCACGCCTGAAACCTTTGGTTTTGCCACCTCGGGCTGGAATGCCGTGCCGACGGCCGGCAAGATCATTGAGCGGATAGCCCCGTTGCTTGGGGTCAAGCCGGTGTTTACACCGGAAGACCTGGAGAAACTGGCAAAGCTCGCCAAAACCGCAAAGAAGGACGGTTGATCCGCAATGAGTGCCATGCTGGCAAAACTGGTGGGAAATGATGTGGCCTTGTCGGAAACCGCGGGTTCTCTGCTGGTTTCCGGCCTGACGGCGGATAGCCGCGAGGTTATGCCCGGTTTTGTCTTTGCGGCGCTGCCCGGAACTAAAGTCGATGGCGGCAGGTATATCGGGCAGGCCTTCGAGCGCGGGGCCAGCGTGGTCATTGCCGACCGTGGATCGTCTTACAGTGGTTCGGGGCTGGTGATCGAAACGGCGAATCCACGCCAGCTCTTTGCCAGGATGGCAGCGCGGTTTTTTGGCAAGCAGCCTAACCTCACAGTGGCGGTCACCGGCACAAACGGAAAAACCTCAGTTGCCGCCTTTGTGCGCCAAATCTGGCTCTCCATGGGATTTCGCGCGGCGAGCATCGGCACGATTGGCGTGGCCGGGCCATCGGGCACGGAATATCTCTCCCATACGACTCCCGATCCGGTACAGCTGCAGCGCCTGCTTGCAAAACTTGCCGAGGATCACGTGGGGCATCTGGTGCTTGAAGCCTCAAGTCACGGGCTGGCGCAATACCGGCTGGATGGCATTCGTTTCGCGGCGGCAGCCTTTACCAACCTGACGCGCGATCATCTTGATTACCATGCAACGCTGGAAGACTATCTGAAAGCCAAGATGCGGCTGTTTGAGGAACTGCTTCCCGCAGGTGCCCCCGCCGTCATCAATGCCGACACGCCCGTGAGTGCGGAGGTCACGGCGCGCGCCAAAGCCAGCGGCCTTAAGATTTTCTCCGTTGGCAAACTCGGCGTTGAACTCACATTGTTGAGTTCCCGGAGAGATGGCTCCGGCCAGCAACTGGAGTTGCAGGGCCCGCAGAAGACCCATTCCATTTACCTGCCGCTGGTCGGTGATTTTCAGGCATCAAATGCGTTGGTGGCGGCGGGCTTGGTGCTGGCCACGGGTGGCGAGGAGACATTGGTGATGCATGCTCTCGAATCCTTGCAGGGTGCGAAGGGCCGGTTGGATCTGGTGGGCAAGAGCAGGACCGGGGCGTCGATCTTCGTGGATTATGCCCATACCCCTGACGCGCTTGAGAATGCCATCACCGCGCTTAAACCCTATACGGATGGAAAACTGGTTGTAGTTTTCGGCTGTGGCGGCGACCGTGACAAGGGCAAGCGACCGCAGATGGGAGCCATTGCGGCAAAGTATGCGGACAAGATTATTGTGACTGACGACAATCCGCGCAGCGAGGACGCGAAGGTCATTCGCGCCGAAATTCTGGCGGCCTGTCCGGGGGCAGAGGAGATTGGCGACCGGGCCAAAGCTATTGTCGTTGGCGTTGAGGGATTGGCAGCAGGCGATGTTCTGCTGGTTGCCGGCAAGGGGCACGAGGAAGGCCAGACGATCGGAAGCAAGGTCATTCCCTTCAGCGATCATCAGGCTGTTCTGGCAGCCATCGCCGGGGAGGCCTATCATGGCTGAGCCCGCGCTTTGGACTGTGGATGAACTGGTTGCGGCAAGCGGCGGAAAAATCATTGGTGCCGTCCGCAAGCCGCTCAATGGG
>JBAVOA010000113.1:0-1561 GCA_049691635.1 Aestuariivirga sp.
GAGATGGTTCTCCGAATGCCAGGCAACTGTACAGAAGCGCAGCGCCGTCTCACCTTCAAGCCGCAGCCAGAAGATCAGCGGCAATTCCCTGGCAAGCGGCAATTCCAGCAACGCCCCATCCTGCGAAAGATCGCGCACCATGCAGCCTACATGTCCGTTTTGATTGGGAGAGAAAATGACGGCCTTCATAAAGGCCCTGCGCCGGGGCGACCGGCGATGATCCCTGCCTTGCACGTCACTTTTCATGGCTGGGCCAGGCCCCGTTTTCACCCCAATGAGCTAGCATCAATATCTGAAACCGGACTTATCAATTTCATTAAAATTGTCTTGGTAGCTGGAGGTTTCAGGCCCTGTCATAGACCCTGGCCCGCAATATGGCTTCAAGCTGATAGCTTGCCGGTCCAAGCACCTGCCCTGAATCTGGATCAGGTATGAAGTTGCGAATATCTTCCGCAACCCTTCCGAGACGCGGTGGAATCGGACGATTTGTAAGTACGAGAGCCCGAAACGCGATGAAGGCCAGACTCGCGAGTGCTGCTTCGAGCAACGCGCCGGTTTTCTCCTGTTTGGACCAGGCAAGAAATACAGGAGATGCGACGTCATCCTGGCCGAAACCGCCGGATTCGGAACCCGGAAGCAGTGTTGCCATGGCGTGAATACGCGCCTCCTCTTCATACCCGGTGATCGCCATGGGCAGGCACCCGAGATAGCCCGGCAATCCCCCAAGCCCCAGTTGATCCGGCAGCAGCGACACCGCGCCATCCAGGAGCTTGGCCGCAAATCGACCGGCAATTGTGATGAGATTGACGTTTGCTGCTGTCACCGCGTCCATGGCTATGACGGCATGGGGGTTATGGTAACCGCCCGTGCTGATCATGCGGCCCAATGGATGATCCTGATCAGGCTCAAGCATGACCGGATTGTCGGTAACTGCACCAAGTGATTCAGTCGCGATCTCGGCCGCGAGGCGTTCAGCGCGGCGCGCCTGCCCCAACATGCGTGGAAGAATACGGAAACTGACCGGCGCCTGATAAGGTCGACGCGGACCATCGTGACCCTTGCCAATAGCTTCGTTCAGTTTTGCCAAAGCCCAGGCATCATGCGGATTGTTCCAGAGTTCGCCCAGCTCTGGCGCAAAGTGGCTGAGCGGTGTGTTGAAGGCTTCGGCAGCCAGGGCGAATATCTCCACGGCGATATCCAGTCGGCTACAGGCGGCAAGGGCAGTGTCCCCCACCAGGGCACTTGCCGCGGGAGAGCCGTTGATCAGCGACAGGACGTCCTTTTCCCCAACAGGAGCCGTCGCCACCAGAGCGCCGAAAGCATGGGACAGCGAGAGGATTTCGCCTGCGCCACCCTGCCCCCGGGCTGGAATTATGGGCAGCGGCCTGCCGTCAAGCATGGCAGCAACCGCCAGCGCTACCCCCGGCGTGATCGCCGCGGTTCCATCGATGAGATTGGCCAGCCGCGCGAAAATGATGGCCCGGGTGACGCGATCCGGCAGCGGGTCGCCCCAGGCAGCAGCCTGTTGGATGGGCGGCCGCTTTGCATGCTGCTTGCGCTC
>JBAVOA010000114.1:0-8731 GCA_049691635.1 Aestuariivirga sp.
GGATCGCGCCGGTCAAGTTTTTCTTCAAACAGCTCGCCCCGTCCCTGAAGCGGCGTCCAGTCCGTATAAACGCCTCTGAGGGTTCCGAGATAGGGTTTTTGAATCTCGAGACAGCGGCGGAAATCCATTTCCTCGGTCTCGACAATGCCCGCCTGGGGATTTTCGATGGCCCACACAAGGCCTGCCAGCACGGCTGAAGTCACCTGCATGCCCGTGGCATTCTGGTAAGGCGCAAGTTTTCGTGCTTCCTCGATGGAAAGTTGCGACCCATACCAATAGGCATTTTTCTTGTGCCCGTAGAGAAATACGCCCAATTCGTCGCCGCCATCGACAATCTCCTGCTCTTCCAGGATATGGGAACCCGATTGCCGCTTGCCGCCCGCGCCAAACATTTCAAGCACTGACAGCACGGCGTCATTTGAAGGGTGGTAGGCATAGTGGCAGGTGGGCCGGTAGGTGACACGCTTTCCCTCCCGCACCGTGAAATAGTCGGAAATGGAAATCGCCTCGTTATGGGTGACGAGCAAGCCGAAATGGGCGCCCGCCGTGGGAACCCAGCTGCGCACCCGCGTATCGGCGCCGGCCCGGGTGAGGTAGATTGAAGCCTTGCTGCCTTTCTTGTGTTTCCTGCCGTCATAGGGCAGCTTCTTCTCATGGGTTCCCCAACCCAGTTCGGCGGGTTGCAGGCCCTCCGAAACGAACCCGTCAACCGACCAGGTGTTGATGAACATGTCGAGCGGCTTTGGATTCTTCGAGCGCTGCGTGTCACGCTCGGCAATGTGAATTCCCTTTACCCCAATCCGCTTCATCAGCTTGGCCCAGGTCTCACGCGTTGTAGGCTCCACGAGCTTGATTTTCATGTCGCGGGCAAGATCCAGAAGCGCCTGCTTCACCAGCCACGACACCATGCCGGGGTTGGCGCCGCAGCACGACACAGCGGTCGGGCCAGGCCCCAGCTTCTGCCGCACCGCAAGCAGGTCTTCGCGCACCTTGTAGTTGGTGCGGTCAGCGTTATCGATTGTGGTATTGTAATAAAAGCCGGGCCATGGCTCATTGACAGTATCAATGCACAGGGAGTTGGTCTCGCGTGCCAGCTTGATGATGTCGATGGAACTCACGTCCACTGTCAGGTTGATGATCAGGGCCCGCCCCGGACCAGCCGTCAGCAGCGGCGTAAGAACGGATTTGTAGTTCTGCTTGGTGATGCTCTGCTTGAGAAAGAAAATTCCTTCCTTGTCGACAAGGTGGCTCCATGCGTCGGTAGGATCGACGACTGTGAATTTTGCCCTGTCACAGGCGATGTGGCGCAGGATGAGCGGCAGCGTCCCCCGGCCGATGGAACCAAAGCCAATCATCACGATGGGGCCATTCCAGGTCGCAAGCACGGGCCACTTATTCATTCATCAGAACTCCTGTCGTCGTTGCCGGAAAGTCCCGTTGTTTTAACTGAACTGGGCTGTCAATGATACAGGGTTTTTCTATTCAGTTCAGAAGCTTGCCCGATGAGCGCTGGCCCGTGGCCGAGATGAAGTTGAACGTATTCACGTCCCGTGTCATGCCATAACAGGCCCAGGATTCATTGGGTGGCCATTGGGAGCAATACTGGTCTCCGCGAACTTCCCACAAGCCCTGCGACTGGGCGTTTCCGACTGAGTAGTAGGTGACGCCGCTCTTTTGGAATATTTGCTGCCATTCCTTTCCATCGTCGCGGACGCCCTGGAGCGTGTGATCGGCAAGCCCTGCGGCAATATCCGAGCCCGTCAGTGTCTGCTCCTGACATAATGCGGCTGTCGAAAGGACTGCGATAAAAAGAGGCAGACTAAAGCTCGCCGCGATCTTGCGCATGTTTCCAGGTCTCCCATTGCACCCTGGACCATTTGTAAGCATCCAGAACAGAAATTCCATAGACAAAGATGCCGCCGATATGCCGCCCGAAGAAACTGGCGGTCTCCGGCATCATATGCTGGCTGGCCCAGCCCAGGATGATGATAAAAAACAGGAACATAAGCCCGCGCGGCGCGCGGCCCTGCAGGACGTGGCCCGAGCCCGGCAGCACCACGGCGGCGAGAAGGACCTGGTAAGGGTTGCGTGGCGCTGGTGTCATGTCTTGCTTCTGTCCCAATCTATGATGTCCTGGCGGATGGCAATAAGCCTGTCGAGAATATCCTTGATGACCAGGCCCTCAATTTGAACGCGTCCAAATTCGGCCTGGCGGAAAACACCATAGCGCGCCCTTTCGGCCTCAGCCAGCAGCCACACCATCCGGACACCATTTTCGGTGATCAGCAATTCCTTGGCGCTCGGCCCGAAGAACGGCGCAAGGTGCGGCTTGATGATGGACGCAGGCAGCACGGCTTCACCATCGTCAGTGCGGATGACCGCATGCTCGGGAAAGCCTTCCGGCCGTTCAAGGCTTTGGGGCAGGTGATCGAAATTGGAGAATGTCGTAGGCCCGGCCGGCCGCATCATCATGTCAAAGCGTGCCGCGACTGGCAGGTTGTCCTGCAAGGTGACAAGAAGCCAAAGAGCCGGAAGGCGACGTGTGGCCAGCGTATCAACCAGGGGATAGATATGCACGGAAAAACCCCTGTATTTTCCCGACAGGCGCGGAAATCCGTGTGGTCCCATGTGTTCGAAGACGGGTTCCTGGATCGTTTTCAGGGCGTCCGCAAACAGGAACTCTTCGGTCGCTTTCTTGCGGCTCTGCGCCCGGCGGAAAACCCATACCAGCCGCGCGCCGATAGCTGCAAGCGCCACAAGGCCGATGACTGTACTCCACATGCAATAACCCTCAAAAGAAATGGCCCGCCAAACCAGCGGGCCAATTCCATGGTTGATAGTCTCAATAGCCCAGAGGCTTCGGCCACGGCATGGTGAACTGGTCACCCCGCCTGACATAGCGGTAGCGGTAGAAGTGGAACCAGAGCGAGACCACGAGATAGAACACCACCATCGCCGTCAGCTGGGAACCGAAGCCCAGGAAAATCGCGAAGTAGGTGATGATGCAGAGCACCAGCAACACGATGGCCGGAAGCGGATGGAACGGGTGGGTATAGCCGCGCCGGATCGAACCCAGCGGCCATTTGTTGCGGAACATCATGATATTGATGCTCATGAAGGTGTACTGCAACACGCCCGACAGGATCGAGAAGGTAATCGCCTGGTTCAAGTCGGCGATGAAGGCAAACGCCAGCGCTATCGGAAGGAGAAACACGATCGACCGGTAGGGCGTGCGATATTTCGGATGCACGGCCGAGAACCAGGTTGGCAGGTAACGGTCGCGTCCCAGCGAGAACCAGGCCCGGGCCGCATCATTGATACAGCCGTTGGCCGAGGCCACCGCCGAGAGCACGGTTCCCCAAAACAGCAGGAATTCCAGGGTTCCCGAACCCGTCATCCGTGCCGCGTCATAGAGCGGGAAGAAGGTGAAGCCCAGGTATTCCCACGGCAGCAGCGAGGCGCAGACATACCATGTCAATGCCGCGGCGATCAGAAGGGTGATCATGCCCGACATCGTGCCATAGGGAAGGGCCCGTGCCGGCGAACGCACTTCTTCTGCGGCCTGCGTCGTGCCTTCAATGCCCAGATAGTACCAGATGCCGAACTGGAAGGAGGCAATGACGCCGATCCAGCCATAGGGCAGGGCGTTTTGCGGTGTTATCATTTCGCCGAGCTTCAGGACCGTGCCCTGGCTCCACGGCTGCACCGAGAAGAACAGGATGACGATGGCGGCATAGGCCAGGGCGGTGATGATAAAGTTCACATTCAGCGTCATCAAGACGCCCCGGTAGTTGAGCCAGGCCAGCACGACGATCGTCACCGCGATGAAGGCGTTATGGTTGAGCCCGTCAGTTCCGGCAACAGTAACAATCAGATCGCCGGCGAGGATGGCGTCTGACACCTCAAGCATGGTGTAGGCGAAGACAAGATAGAGCGCCACGTTGAAGGCCATGAGCGGGCCAACGATGTGTTTGGCCTGGGCATACTGGCCGCCCGCTGCCGCCACGGTGGAGGTGACCTCAGAATCGATCATGGCGACGGAGGTATAGAGAAGGCCCACAACCCAGCACACGATAAGGGCCGCAAGCGCGCCGCCCTTGTCCGCCGAGAAATTCCAGCCGGTGTACTCACCCACAAGAACGATGCCAACGCCCAAAGCCCAGACATGGGCCGGGCCCAAAACCCTGAGCAGGGAGACTTTTTGAACTGGTGCCGAACCAGCGGTTGCTGCTTTTGCCATTTCAGTCCCCCTAGAGCTTGTGCTTTTCGGAGGCTGCTTCAATCTCGCCTTCACGCGAGGATGTCAGCATTTCTTCCGAATAGGTTGTGTCAGTCTTGAACCAGTCAAACAACATCCACGCCGCAAGCGCGGCTGAGACGGCCCAACAGATGTATGAAATTGTGAACCACATGATGTTTGCCCCTCACTTGCCGTTGAATTTTTCGTCGATCACTTCGCGGTATTCCACGTCGGAAGCCTTGAAGAGAAAGACAAAGTAGCCGATGACGACGGCCGCCATGAGAACGAGCTGCAGCCAGTCAATGTCGTAGTGGAAGTGGTTGCGGATGATGTCATGGGCAGCCGCTGCATCGGCGTAACCGAGCTTCACCCACTGTTCGGCCTGGGCGGGTGTCTGCCCCAGGGTTTCCCAGGTGGGATCGGCAACCGCGTCAATCGACTTTGAAGCCCCGGCCCAGCCCGCCTTGAGCGGCAGCCAGAGTGCCGCGAACACGGCAACGACCAGGAAGACGATGTCGACAATCTGCATGACTTTCGGCTGTTCGGGTGGTGTGTATTTTGCCATTGTCTCCCCCTCAATTCTTGTTCTGCCTGGCGGCATCAAGGTGCTTGATGTCGAGGCCGTAGATGAATTCCTTGTCCTCTTCATAGTGCTTCACCATGGCCCCGATGGAGGCCGTGTTGAAGATGAGCACGGCCGCCGCGGCCACGAGCACAACGATTTTCACCCCCATGTCGGGGATGTAGGGCCAGCTCATGAACAGGACGAAGAGGATTGCAATCCACAGAAGCGCAACCAGAAGCCATGCACCGCGCTTGTCGCCTTGGTACATGGCCTCAATCCGCTGATTGAGGTCAGACATTGGTGTTCCCTCCAGCGAATAGCGCTTTTCTCCCCGCACCCTGCGCTACCGCCCCTTGTTAGACTCATTTGCTACGGGGCAACTTTGTTGTCTGGCAGGAAACATGGGGTGCGACCACTTGTCAAGCGTCCATCGCGCGTCC
The DNA here is from genome assembly GCA_049691635.1 of Aestuariivirga sp. GTDB lineage: Bacteria > Pseudomonadota > Alphaproteobacteria > Rhizobiales > Aestuariivirgaceae > Aestuariivirga. The sequence continues at coordinate 5,246 of JBAVOA010000114.1, forward strand.
TCCACATGAACGCCCGCTGAACCGCCCGCTCAGGTTTCATACAGCCTGCCCCCTCTAGAACTGGTCCCAAGTTCAGAGGATTTGCATGATGACCCGCCCAAACAACAAGAATCATTCTCTCCACGCTGCCCTTGGCCTCGTCCTGGCCATCGGTCTTGGCGGGGCAAGAACGGAAAAAATCTGGGCGGAGGCGTTCAACGGCCTCGATCTGCGGCCACCCCAGGTCTCGCTGATCCAGCGTTTCCATGAACCCTTCGACCCCCGCCGCGTGCCCCAGTCCGGCGGCATGGCCAGCCGTCTGCTCTCGGGAATTACCGTAAAGCAGGTCTAGTCAGGCGCCGATTGCACGAGGCAAGTTTTCAGCCAAGAGATCAAGCGCATGGCGCGCATCGACGTTTGGCGGAAGCCTGCCGGCGATCGTCAGCATCGAAAATCCATGCACCAGCGACCATACCTGGGTGGCCTTCGCATCCACGTCATCTGGCCCGGCCACGGCTTTGACCGCCGCTTCGAGCTGAATCCAGGCTGCCGTCATGGCGTCCTGCAAACGCGCCGGCCTTTGCGGCACCTTGGCGCCAAACATCAGTTGGTAGATGGCGGGTCTGGCCGCAGCAAAGCCGACATAGGCCCGGCCCATGGCCGTAAGCCTGGCAGCGGGCTTTGTTTCAGGGCCGGCCTGTTCATCAAGCGTCCGCACAAAATCTTCAAAGCCGCTTGCGGCAATCTCGCCCAGAAGATCGGCAACCGTCGCAAAATGATGCTGCGGCGCTGCATGGGAAACCCCGGCCTTGCGGGCGCAGGCGCGCAGGGTGAGGGCGGCCATGCCCCCGGCTTCCAGGATGTCGCGGCCGGCCCGGACCAGCGCCCCGCGCAGGTCGCCGTGGTGGTAGTTCCTGGGAACTTTCTTTTTCATGCGAATATTATGCACGCCAACTTGACACTGTCAAAATTCTTTGTTAGGCATATCTAGGCACTGTCAAGTTAAGGAACTGTTATGACTGCACCGGCGCTTTTCTCCGTTTTCAACATGCTGGCTCTGGCAGGCTGGATCATTCTTGCCGCCGGCGTCGTGCTGAAGCGGCCCTGGCTCCGCGATACAGTCTGCGGCGTTTACATCCCCGTGGCGCTTTCGGCCGCCTATGCCATTCTCATGGTCCTGTTCTTTGCCGGCGCACCTGGCGGCTTTGATACCCTGGAAAATGTCCAGCTGTTGTTTACCTCTCCCTGGGTGGCGCTTGGCGGCTGGGTTCACTATCTGGCCTTTGATCTCTTCATGGGATCGCGCATCGCGCGGGGCATGGCGGAACTGGACCTCCCACGCTGGCCGCTGGTGATCCTTCTGCCGGCCACCTTCCTGTTTGGCCCCATCGGCTTTCTCGCCTTTGAAATCCTGAAAGCCGCAATCCTGCGCACGAGGGCAGCACCATGATCCGGTCGTCGCCGCTTCTCGCCCGCACCGCAATTGTCTTCAGCCTCCTGTTTGTCGTGGCCTATGCCCTGACCTTCACCGATGCGCGCTTGCTCTATGGCGTCAGCGTCTGGGAGAAGCCGGCCAAGTTCTTTCTCTCGCTTGCAGTCCACATGGCAACCCTCGCCTGGGGCATTTCACTTCTGCCCCATGAGCAGCAACGGGCGAGATCAATCCGGATAGCCTCCACAGCCTTCGTCGCCGCGGCGCTTTTTGAATTGTCCTATATGGTTTTCCAGTCGGCCCGCGGTGAAGCCTCGCACTTCAATCTCTCAACCCCCTTCCACGCCATGATGTACAGTCTCATGGGATTGGGCGCGCTGACGCTCACCGGCGTCACCGGCTATCTCGGCTGGCGCATTGTGAAAGCGGGCGGCACCCCCATGCGCTTTGCGGCGGGGTGGAGCTTCATTGCTTCGGCAGTCACCACGACCCTTGTCGCGGGATACCTCGCCCAGGGGCAGGGCCACTGGATCGGCGGCGATCAGACCGACGTGACGGGCCTTGCCTTCTTCCACTGGTCCACCACGGGTGGCGACCTCCGCGCCGCGCATTTCGCCGCCCTCCATCTGATGCAGGCGGTGCCCCTCGTCGCATGGTTCTGGCCGGACAGGCGGATTGCCGCGGCCTCTCTTGCGGGCGGCGTCGCCATCGCCATGGCCCTTTCTGCACAGGCACTTATGGGCATTCCGCTGCTCCGCGTTTGAGCTTTCCGTTCCGCTCCGCCATAGTGGCCGAAACGATTCGGGAACGATGAAATATGGCCAAGGCCAAGAATACCGGCGATCTCTTCGGCGATTTGCCGACTGCTTCCAAGCCCACAGGCAAGGCCACGGCCAAATCCCGGGGCGAGGAGCAATACACGGCTGCCGACATTGAGGTGCTGGAGGGGCTGGAGCCCGTCCGCCGCCGCCCCGGCATGTATATCGGCGGCACCGATGAAAAGGCCCTGCACCATCTCTTCGCCGAAGTCATGGACAACGCCATGGACGAGGCCGTGGCGGGCCATGCCTCGTGGATCGAGGTGGAATACGGCGCCGATGGCTATCTCTCGGTCACCGACAATGGCCGGGGCATCCCCATCGACCCGCATCCCAAGTTCAAGAACAAGTCCGCCCTCGAAGTGATCATGACCACGCTCCATGCCGGCGGCAAGTTTGACTCGAAGGTCTATGAAACCTCCGGCGGCCTCCATGGCGTGGGCGTCTCCGTGGTGAACGCGCTTTCCGAACACTGCATCGTCGAAGTGGCCCGTGGGCAACAGCTCTACAAGCAGGAATATGCGCGGGGGCTCCCCACCGGAAAAATCCAGTCCCTCGGCAAAGTCAACGGCCGCCGCGGCACCACCGTGCGCTTCAAGCCCGACTGGCAGATTTTCGGCAAGGGCAACATCGCCTTCTCCGCCGCCCGGCTTTACCGCATGGCCCGTTCCAAGTCCTATCTCTTCGGCGGCGTGGAAATCCGCTGGCAATGCGATCCCTCCCACATCAAGGACAAGGAAACCCCGGAAAAAGCCGTGCTGCATTTCCCCGGCGGCCTGAAGGATTTTCTGGAAGAACGCCTCGAGGGCAAAACCCGCGTCGTCGATGAAATCTTTGCGGGCAAGGTGGAAAAAGAAGGCGGCCACGGCAATGTCGAATGGGCCGTCGCCTGGTTCGGCGGCGATGACGGCTTCTCCTCCTCCTATTGCAACACTATTCCCACCGGCGACGGCGGCACCCATGAACAGGGCTTCCGCACCGCACTCACCCGCTCGCTGAAGAATTACGCCGAACTCAGCAACAACAAGCGCGCCAACGCCGTCACCGCCGATGACGTGATGACCTCGTCGGGTTCGCTGCTCTCGGTGTTCATCAGGGAGCCGGAATTCCAGGGCCAGACCAAGGACAGGCTGGCCTCCGTCGAGGCGCTCCGCATTGTGGAAAATGCCGTGCGCGACCATTTCGACCATTGGCTCACCGGCCACCCGGCCCAGGCCGACCGTCTGCTGAATTTTATCGTCGATCGCGCCGAGGACC
>JBAVOA010000115.1:0-3202 GCA_049691635.1 Aestuariivirga sp.
GGGCCATGAACCGGGGGCCCCGGCCAACCCGCGCATTCTCCGCAAGGCGGTTGTGACCACGATTCTGGCCACCACAGTGTTTGCGATTTTCTATGTGGCCAAGACCCGGGGCTGGCTCAGCCTCGACACGCTGCCGTTCTACGACACCATGCCCAGTCCCAACGGGTGACGCAGTCTGGCGCTTCAGGCGGCTTCCTGCTGGGGTTGCGTCAAGGGAAGGCGAATGGTGACGGCAGCACCCTTGCCGGGCGTTGAGGCTATATCCAGCACGCCGCCGTGCTGCACCACAATCTGCTCGACGGCGGGGATCCCCAGGCCCGTGCCGAAATTCTTGGTGGTGAACAGCGGTTCGCGGATTTTCTGCAGATGTTCAGGGGCAATGCCCGGGCCGTTGTCGGCAATGGTGAGCTCGACAAAATCGCCCTTACGCCTTGTTGAAATCGTCATCACCGGATTGCTGACCGCGAAGTCACCGGGCTTTTTGCCATTGCCAACCATGGCTTCCGAGGCGTTGGACATGAGATTGATGACAGCGCGCTGCAGGCGCGAGCCATCAAACGGCACCTGCAAGGGAGCGAGCCCGAGTTCGCAGGAAAAATTTACGGCCTGTGGCAAAAGGGCTGCCTGTTCTTCCACGACCTTCAATAGCCACTCATCGAAATCCGCAAGTTCGGTGTGGATTTTGCCGGCGCGTGAAAAATCGAGAAGCTGGGTGATGATTTCATTGCAGCGGCTGACGCCATTGTTGATGCGCTTGATCTGGACTTCCATTCCCAGGCCCTTGCCGGAGAATTTCCGGTCGAGCAGGAAGGCGGTGTTCTGCACAGTGGAGAGCGGGTTGCGCAGTTCGTGGGCGACGGTTGCGGTGAGCTGGCCCAGTTGTTCCATGCGGCCCTTCTTGACCAGTTCGTCCTGGGCTTCCTTGAGCTTCCGCATGTTATTGGAGAGGGTGCTGTTAAGCTGTGCGGCCTCCTCATTGATTTCCGTCATCCTGTCGGTCATGGCCTCGGCTTCCAGCCTTGCGGAATTTGCCGCATCGCGCGAGGCGGCAACCTCGTCGAGCTTTTTCAAAGTTGTGCGGAACATGGTGACCGCAATGCCCAGGCCCACGACACAGGAAAGCAGGCCGAACGCGCCGAGAATATAGGCCCGGCGAATCAGGCGATCTACCCTTTGCTGAACCAGATCATGAACTTTGCCTGCTGCCGACAACCAGGTTTTCTCCACGTTGTCCAGGAACTTGTCGTTGGCTTTATTGGCTGCCGTGAATGTATGGAGGGCGAAGGTTGGCCTGGTAAAAGTAGATTCCGCCACGAGTTCTTTGTAAGTATTAATTCGTGCGCTGATTGCTTGAACGCTTTCCTGCAGTCCGGCGTAGGTGCTTTTGCCGGCAGCGGATTCTTTTGCCAGGTTAATGGCACGCTCCGACTTCTCGACGAGTTCGCTGAGATTGCCGATCAAAAGAACGACGTCGGTGTACTCTCTTGCGCTTATGCTGTAGTCCTTCCACGCATCATCAATTTTTTCATGAAAATTATGATAGTCCACTGCAATTTCAGGCAAGTCCAGGAACATCGGGAGGATCAGAAACAGCGGTTCGGCCTCCGGGTCCAAAAGTAGGTTCGAGTCCTTGCCGATCTGGGCGATCAATTCCCTGACGGCATCCATTTGTTTTTCCCGGTCCAGCTTTCCGATGCTTTTGATCTGCTTGAGAACAGCCGGATCAAAATCATGACCGTGGTCCATGGCGAGTTCTTCGTCGATGCTGTGCGGGTTTTCAACGGAGGCCGCGTGCGGCATTGCCTTTTTTACGAGCACGGGAAGAATATGCAGGGACATTTCGAGCCCCTGGAGTTCCTTTTGCGAAAACACGATGTCATCGCTCCAGGCTTCAAACAACATGTAGGCCAGCGCGAAGGCCGGCAAAATCAGTGACAGGATGATCCAGAGTAATTTGCGGCTCGCCGCTCGTGACGCGAGTTTGTCGACCATGAATGCCCTCGCTGCAGGAATTGAAGCTGGAAGAATGACGCAAACGCAACATGCCGGTAAATTCTTGCACCAAAATTACAGGCGAAACGCTGTCCTGAACCTTGCTGTGGAAGGGGCAAATCAAAGTGCCCGGATCCCTGGGGGAGTAGGCCCGGCCAATGGTAAATAATTTGCTAAACGGCGGGATTTGCGGCTGACAATAAAAAAGGCGAAGTTTTCACTTCGCCCTTTTCAAGTCAGTTGGCCTTCCTTTTTCTGCCCGTCCCTAGAGACCGGCGGGGCCGCTGCCTTTGGTTTCCCGCAGGCGCGCCCGGAAGCATCCTCCCCAGACCTGGGTCCACTTTAAGAGTAAACACCGATGGCCTTTTTCTTAATTGTCGGCGAAATTAGCATAAAGTTTTGCCGTGTCACGTGAATTATTACGAAACTGTGTCTTGACATCTTGGGAGCCCGCCTTGTGTTCCCGTTTGTTTCCCTTAAAAGGGCGTTTTAAATCGTAAACGAGGATTCTCATGCGGCTTTCGCAGTATTTCATGCCCATTCTCCGGGACGACCCGAAGGAAGCGGAAATCGTGTCCCACCGGCTCATGCTGCGGGCGGGCATGATCCGCCAGGAAGCGGCGGGCAACTATTCCTGGTTGCCGACGGGGTTCCGGGTTCTCAAGAAGATTGAGCAGATCGTGCGCGAAGAGCAGGACCGGGCGGGGGCCCTGGAAGTGCTGATGCCCACCATCCAGCCTGCCGAATTGTGGAAGAAATCGGGACGCTATGACGCCTATGGCAAGGAAATGCTGCGGATCAGGGACCGGCACGACCGGGAGATGCTGTTTGGCCCGACGAACGAGGAAATGATCACCGACATCTTCCGCCAGGGGGTGCAGAGCTACAAAGACCTGCCGCGTAACCTTTACCATATCCAGTGGAAGTTCCGTGACGAGGTGCGGCCGCGCTTCGGGGTGATGCGGGGGCGGGAGTTCCTTATGAAGGATGCCTATTCCTTCGACGTGAGCCGGGAGGCGGGGCAGCATTCCTACAACAAGATGTTCGTGAGCTATCTGCGCACCTTCGCCCGCCTGGGCCTCAAGGCGGTTCCGATGCGGGCCGAGACGGGGCCGATCGGCGGCAAGGACTCCCACGAGTTTCTGATCCTGGCGGAGACCGGCGAGAGCCAGGTTTTCTTCGACAAGGATTTCTACGACATGGATTGGTC
>JBAVOA010000116.1:0-1780 GCA_049691635.1 Aestuariivirga sp.
GCCAGGTAGACATATCAAGCTGCGGCATGGGCAGGCCCTATGAAAGTTTTGAACGGCGCCGCACCATGCAGCGCCGGTCAGAAATCAAAACCGTTGGGGATCAACCGAACAGAATGAGCATCGCAACGGCAAAGCCGATGAGGCCCGTGGCTTCGGCAAAGGCAAAGCCGAGGAACAGCGTACCGCGCTGGCTGGCGGCGGCGGCTGGATTGCGCAGGGCGCCTGCCAGGTAGTTGCCGAAAATTGTGCCGATACCGACACCGGCACCGCCAAGGGCAATAGCCGCAATACCTGCACCGATCATCTTTGCTGCTTCAACGTCCATTTTTTTCTCCTGTCGAATGGATGGGGTTTAGTTAGTGGTCAACATGCATGGCATCGTTCAGATACATGCAGGTCAAAAGCGCGAATACATAGGCCTGAAGGGCGGCCACGAGAAGTTCAAGGCCCATCAGGCCCACCATGGCCGCCAGCGGCAGCCAGCCCGCCATCAGGCCGAGCATGACAACGAAACCTGCCATCACTTTCAGCATCATGTGGCCCGCCATCATGTTGGCGAACAACCGGATGGAAAGGCTCATGGGGCGGATGAAGTAGGATACGATTTCGATGAGAACCACCAGCGGCAAGAGCAGGGCCGGCACGCCCGACGGCACGAAGATCTTGAGATAGCCGAAGCCATTGCGGATGAAGCCGATGATCGTGGCGCCGATAAAGACGACAAGGGCGAGCGCCAGCGTGATCACGATATGGCTGGTTACTGTGAAGGCATAGGGAATGAGGCCCAGCACATTGGCAAAGAGGATGAAGGTGAACAGCGTCAGCACAAAAGGGAAATAGGTGCGCGCGTTGTCGTGCAGCACATCGTGGGTCATGGTGTCGACGATTTCGTAAATGCTTTCAGCCACCGATTGCAACCGGGTGGGGATCAGGTTGCGCGGCGCCAGGATGAACAGGAGGGAGGCCAGTGCTACGGCAATGACGGCAAACAGCGCCGAATTGGTGAAGGAAATATCAACCCCGCCGATGTGCAGCGGCACCAGGCGGTCAATCACGAATTGATGGATCGGGTCGATAATCTTTTCGCCTGCTTCAGGTGTAGCCACGTTCAATCCTCATCATCGTCGTCTTTGACCGAAGGGGGCATGTCGCCCTTTCCGCCAAGTAACTCTTCCGCCTGCTGGCTGCGTGACAGCCGCATCACATTCATGACGCCCGCCGCCAGCCCAAGAGGCATCAGCGCCAGCATGATCCAGGGTGCGGTGCCGAGATATTTGTCAGCGCCCCAGCCCAGGCCCATGCACACCAGAAGGCCCACGAGTAATTCGCTGACCGCCCGCATGGCGAGACCCGCGGCAGACCCCTCCTGGCTGTCAGGACCGGATGTGCCTTGCCGCTCTTGCAGGGTTTTGTCGAGCTTTTTGCCGAGGTTTTTGAGCCGGTCAGAGTCCGTCATGATCCCACTCAAATTTCCCGTGAAAAAGCAGCGATTTTCACCCCTTAAAATCGAGCGCACCATAGTTACGGGGGTGAAATGTGTCAAGAAATGGATAGCTGTTGCAAGGCATTGTATTGATTGATGTTTGTTGGTGATTTGAGCAATGCGTCGAAAAGTCCGGCGGGATTTCGGAGAAGCTCATGATTCTGGGCAAAGCTTCGCCGGGGATGAAAACGGTTATGCCGTTTCCGGGGCAGGAGAGAAGAAGGCGAAGGGTTGCGTGGACGCAAACACTCGCAAAGATGCCGGTCGTGTGGTCCGGCTTTGGGGCGAAATGATCGC
>JBAVOA010000117.1:0-1503 GCA_049691635.1 Aestuariivirga sp.
GAACTACATATCCATAATCGGGGTGTTCGCCCGTCCAAACGTGCAATTCGCCGTGAGCCTGACCTATGCGCCGCCGCACATGTGTTGAGTGTCGGTCAAAGCCCATTGGGTGCCCGTTTCCAGATCAAAAGTGAGTAGCAGAGTTCCTCGATCATCACCTTCAGGGCAGTCGTGCAGTCTGCTCATCATACAGACCACTGCTGATTGACCTGGCTTAACGTCGGAAAGGCCAGCGCGGTCATAAGACACCTGATGGGATCCATTTTCAAATTCGATTGCAGTTCCCGCATCCATGTTCGAATCCAGTACGGGTTCGCCAAAACGAGTCGTCACTTTTGTTATTGTGGTTTTCGCGCATTGCCCAGGTCGCTCCAATTTCTCATTCGGCAATTGACCCGTTGCAAATGAAGACGCTTTTCGCCCCATGAGAGACTCGGCAAACAGGTTTATCCATGGTGGGGCAGCACCATAGGTTTCCATCGTCCTGGCCTGAACCGATGCGATACACGCAATATCAGATTCGCATTTATTTCGATCAGCGACGAACGCCCGGGCGACATCGCGTTTCGGTTTGAACTCCGGCTTGAAGTCCCGAAAAGCCCTGTTAATCAGATAGTCGATATCCGATAGAACGGCGTTTCCGCAAATCGCTATTTCATCCTTGCTTCGGGCATTGGCGCAGTTGAATGATGCACCATCAGCTATTGCCAAAGAGGCACTTATTAACAGGACTGCGAACGCAAACAGAATTCGGTAGATCATTGCAAAACTCCGCAGGAGGGCCATCACACTGCCAGCCAATATCTAGAACGCTTTGCCAGTATAGCGGAAGGCCGGATTTTGGTTATTGAATCTTTGGGATCTGCTTGGCCCTTCACGCGTGCCGGTTCTTGCCAATTGAAATGACCTTGGCGCTCTTGCGGCGCTTCGCAAACCGGCCGCCGCGCCTGTACACAGCCACACCGTTCGCCAATATCTTCATCCGGATATACCCCCTTGACAATCTATTCCTATCGATCTAAGTTCCTGTTTTGTTCTTTGTGAAGAATCGGAACCTCCATGGACTGGGACTTGGCCATCAAACGCAACAGCGAAGCGCTTGTGGAGATTGTTGCGGACCTTTTCGCCATGCTGGGGCTTGCCCTGACAGATGCGGCGTCGCGGCTGCCTTGGCCTACCTATCGCGCCGTGCTGCGCGTTTTGCGGCCCGCCGAATCCGCCCTGCGCCGCCTCATTGTCGTTGCGGCGCGCGGCCTTGTGCTGAAGCCCGCTCTCACGCGCTCCAGGCCGGCGGGGCCGATAAAGACAAAAAAGGGCTTGCCCCCGCGTTCCTCCGCCTTCCAGCTTTTCGATCCGCGCAAACGTATCATGATCCCGCGCCGCATTGCACCTGTCAGGAGTTCGGCGCGCCTCCACATCCTCACCGCCGACAACGAACTGGTGACCGTGTGGCCGCCGCCCCCTCCCGCAGGCGCTCCCGCTCCCGCTGCGCCACCATCCGCT
>JBAVOA010000118.1:0-4472 GCA_049691635.1 Aestuariivirga sp.
GAGCTGAGAATGCTCCGCGCCTGCCCGCCATCGCCCCTGGCAACGGGCTCGGCGATTGCCGAGGCATAGACGAAGGCCGTGGCGCGCAGGCCATTTTTCCGGCTCGCAATGTTCTCCGTGACCTGGAACCAGACCAGGAGGCTGGCAATCGTGAGGATCGACATGAGCACGGTGACGGCCACCAATGTGGCGATCCGTTTTCCGATGCGCGATGTCTTAAATTTCTTCATGTCCCATCCATGGCTGCTGGCGCAGGCCTGGCGACAGGCTAGGCGGGTGGCCTTTAAAATCTGTTGCCATCGGTGGTTGCGGCAGGAAATCCCCCGTGTGGTTAAGGCGTTCCTAATCGCCAGTGCATCAGACCTCACGGTGTTTCAATTGGAAGGAGGGACAGGGCGGCAGGGGAAGTATGGTTAACCTTTAAACTTTGACTTAATTCGCTCACCCATCCTTAGATGAGGCCCCCTAGAACTATTGCATCTGGATATTCTTCGCGCCGGGAAATGCATTCCAGGCCGGCGCGTGGAATGAAAATTTTGATGCAGGGCAACGGGATAAGGATAAGATGAAGGCGCGGGGTGAGATGCAAGGATTGAGCGAACGTCTCGCTTGCCTTCTGCGGTCGACTGCCGGCAGCATCGCGGTGTCGGCGGCTGTCGCATCCCCGATTCTTCTGGCGGCGTCCGGCCTTGCGATTGACTTTGTCACCCTGCAAATGAAGCGGGGCGAACTCCAGGCGGCGGCCGATGTATCGGCCCTTGGCGGGGCCAAGGAGCTGGCCCTGGCCGGTTCGAGCGACCAGGCCATCAAATCGGTGGTGGCCGCCTATATCGCAACGGAATTCAGCGGAAGCAAATCCACGGTTACCTCCACGGCGGAAATCGACCGCAAGGCCGGGACACTCCGGGTTGAAGTTCAAGAGGCGTGGACTCCGGCATTCGCCCAATTTCTGAATGCCGCCATTACCCCCATCAAAGTCGATGCGACGGCGTCCCTGGTCGGCACCGCGAATATCTGCGTGCTGGCTTTGGACAGCGCGGGAACCAAGGCCATTCACCTGGACAAGATCGCGAAGCTGCAGGCCAATGATTGCGCGGTCTATTCCAACTCCACCGATGCGCAAGGCATCCGGCTCGACCTGGATTCCAGCATAGCCGCGTCACTGGTCTGCTCGGCCGGTGGCGTCAAGGCAAGAACAACTGCGGTCAAGCCGATGCCAACCACCGATTGCCCTGCGATTCCTGACCCTCTTGCCAGCAGGGCAACGCCCATTCCCGGCAGTTGCGATCAATCAGGATTGATTATCGCCAGCGGCAACCGCAACCTTGCGCCGGGCACCTATTGCGGCGGCCTGCAGATCAAGGGAACGGCGACAGTCACCTTCGCACCGGGCACCTATATCATCAAGAACGGCAAGTTCCTTGTCGCAAATACGGCAAAGATAACCGGCCAACACGTTGGCTTCTATCTGCTCGGCAATGCCTCGGTGATCGATTTCAAGGACCAGGCCTCAATCAGCCTGACAGGAGCCATAGATGGCGACATGGCAGGCCTGCTGTTCTTCGAGGACCGAGCCGCGCCCATCAATCGCCAGCATCACATCCAGAGCACCAAGGTGACGGAGCTGACGGGAACGATCTACCTGCCGCGCGGCTATTTGCAGGTTGATCCCAATACTTCGGTTGCCGGGGACTCGGCCTATACGGCCATCATCGCGAGGCGTCTTGAAATGAGCGAAGGCCCCGAACTCATTCTGAATTCGGACTACGGATCAACCGACGTGCCCGTCCCCCCCGGAATCCGCTCCTCGGCCGAGGTTGTGCTGAGCGAATAGCGCGCAATCCGGATCGAGGGCCCGAGCTTCTTCGCCGGTATTTGGACGACGAAGCAAAAAAATCAAAAATCGGTTTTGCAGCCCGACAACGACTTGCCTTTGGAACCGCTTTGTTGTGGCGTGGTATGAAAAAGGCAAAGACGATCCAAAGCTGATGCTTCTCCGGCTCGATCCCAAAGATGCCTAAATCTGGCTTGATGATTCAAGTCTCTTCGCCGGCGTGAAGATGCTGCTCGGGATGGATCCCAAAGAGGATTACAAGGACAATGTCGTCAAAGTGAATTTGGGTTGGGACACAGAGGTCCGTGCCCGGCCGAAAAAACATCCAGGGACGGAACCATTCCTTGCAATGGACATTCCCCAAATGGGCAATCAAGTCCCTCAAGGAGAACGTCATGTTGAAATCATTATTTTTTGGAACCGTTTTGTCTCTCGCCTGCGCCGCTCCGGCTTTTGCCGCCATGTCGTGTGCCGATGCCACGCAGCGGACCACCATGGAAGAGTCCATTAAGGCCATGCCGGAAGGCCCCAACAAGGTCGCGGCGATGAAGGCCTGGGATGAGTCTTCAGAGGCAATGAAGGCAAACAAGATGGAAGACTGCGATTCGAAAATGAACGAAGCTCAGGGGAACATCGACAAGAAGAGCTAACTTTCCCAGTTTACGGGTTTTAGCCCCCAGTCACACAAGCGAAGCCCCGCTGCAGCAATGCGGCTGAGCTTTTTGCCGAACCGCCGCGGGCGATATTTGAGATAGGCATCAAGCCTGCACTATCAAACGCCGTCATCTGGCGTAGCAAAAAGTGGGCCTGCGCTTAAGGCGTGAAGGGGAAAATTTGCTGCTTCGCCGGAAGAGTTTATCCCCGGCGCCACCAGTCTCGACGCGCCCGGTCCGTTGGCCGGCAATTGACTCGCATTTGAAGCGCCACTAGGCTTTCCTGCAGCAATGGCGTTCAGGCCATGGTTGACTTCTGGAACAAGGCGCGAATGAAGTGGGTCCAGCCCAGATCAATAAACTTCAGGATCGTGGCCCTGGTTACCTTCATCATCGTGCCGCTGATTGTCCTGTTCGGCATCGTGACGATAAATTTGGCGACGGCCAACCGCAAGGCGATTGAACTCCAGCGCCTGTCTTCCACCCGTGAACTTTCTTTTGCCGTTGACCGGGACTTTGTCAGGTTGCAAGGGGTTCTCACCGGTATCGCGGTATCCCTCGAAATGCGCCGCGGCGCGCCCACGGATTTTACCCAGCAACTGGTCACGAAAGCCAAGCTGGCCAGCATTGTGAGGATGTGGACATTTTCAAAAAATGGTGTGCCCGTAGAGCAATTTGGAGCAGGCTCCGGATCGGTTCCAAACCGCGCCCTGGACGCCGCGTTGGTTGCGCGGGTCTTCGAGGGTCAATCGGTATCATCGGCCGTTGCCGGGGAAGGCATAGGCCATGCAACCCTCGTCGTCGCAGTGCCGGTATTCGCGGGCAGCGCCGTCGAATCCGGCTTGGCCGCCGAAGTGAGCGCGTCCTATTTCAGCAGGGCCTTTGACGATGCTGGGATGGGCAAAAATTGGGTGGCCGCCGTGGTTGACCAGAACGGCCGCTTCGTGGCGCGAAGTCTCGACAATGACAAACGCGTTGGCACGGTCGCCCGTCCTGAACTTGCTCTTGTTGCGCAGGGGCCAAACCCATCCGGCACCTTCGAAAATGTGACACTGGAAGGCGCAGCGGTTTTGAATTCGTTTCTGCGCTCCAGTCTGACCCGATGGACCTCCGTTGTTGCCGTGCCAAAGTCGGAGCTTGAGGCGCCATTATGGCGCGCCTTGGCCTATACCCTGCTGGGTGGCCTGGCTGCGCTGGCGCTGTCTATCCTCGCCGCAAGGGTGATGGCAGCGAGAATATCCGGACCCGTGACCAACCTCAGCCGTTACGTTGCGGCGCTGGCCAGCGGCCGGGCCATTCCGCCGGAAAAGTACCGCATCCGCGAAATTGACGAGGTGAGGAGTTCGCTTGACAAGGCGATGGAGCAATCGGCGAGGCTTGTTGCTTTGGTGGCCTCATCAGGCGACGCCATCATCAGCGTGGGGCTTGATGGAACAGTTCAAACCTGGAACACGGGGGCCGAACAGCTGTTCGGCTATCCGGCCAATGAAATCATAGGAAAGCCCAAGTCGGTCCTTGTGCCGGAGGAAGAAATGCAGGGCTTTGAGGCCCAGCGCGCGCAAATACTGGCCGGAGAAACGGTGCGTGCCGAGTCGGTGCGCCTTAAACGCGATGGCAGCAAAATTGATGTCGAATTTGTGGACGCCCCGGTTTTTGATTCCTTTGGCGCGATCACGGCTTATTCCAGCATGATCCGCGACATCACCGAGCGCAACGCCTCGCGTGACCACCGGCAGTTGCTGATGCGCGAACTGGCCCACCGGACAAAGAACCAGCTTGCGATTATCCAGTCCATCGCCCAGCAGACCAGGCGTAGTGCGACAACTTTTGATGGTTTTCTGGAGGCATTCATCAAACGGCTGCATGGATTGGCCGCGTCCCACGACATTCTGTCCAGGCAGGAATGGCAAGCCATCCCGTTAAACGAGTTGGTGCGTTCGCAATTGGCTATTTTGGTGGACGCTTCAAGGGAAAGCATTGTGATC
>JBAVOA010000119.1:0-4773 GCA_049691635.1 Aestuariivirga sp.
GCCCCCGCCCTAGCCCTGAATGGGGCGTAATATAACCAGTTTGGAAATGAATTGAATGGCTCCCCAACAAATATTTTGGGGTACTGTCATGCAAGATCAAGCTGCCTCACAAAGTACTTTAGAATCATCCAAATCTATTCAGGGTTTCTTAAGCATGTTTTGAAGTTGCGCGGCGCGAGGATCGGTCAAACCGGCCGGTGTTGCCGCCAAAACCGCACGGGAATGCAGGATTACACCATCATCAAGGACTTTGAGGCGGTTTGCAACCAGCGTTGAACCTGTAGTTGTAATATCCACGACCACTTCGGCAATTCCGGCAGCCGGCGCACCCTCGGTTGCCCCCAGGCTTTCCACGATACGGTAACCGGTCACACCCTTTTCAGCAAAGAACCGGCGCGTGAGATTCAAATATTTGGTGGCTACCCTGAGCCTTCGCCCATGGCGCAAATAAAAGCTCTCGGACACCTCATCGAGATCGGCCATGGAGGCCACATCAAGCCAGCTTTCGGGCACGGCCACGACGACATTGGCGAAGCCGAAGTCAAGAGGCGCCAGAACCGAGACAAGATTTTCCGCAGGCGCTGATTTCTCCCAGAGGAGATCCGCGCCGGTGATGCCAAAATCGATTTTTCCATCGCGGAGATTCTGGGCGATCTCAGCGGCAGAGATAAAGGCCACGTCAACATTGTCGATCCCCTGCAACTGGCCGCGATAGCCGCGCTCAGTGCTAGTGCGGACAATGGCAAGGCCTGCGGCTTCCAGAACTTCAGCCGCCTGTTCCATCAGGCGGCCCTTGGAGGGAATGGCAAGGGTGAGCGTCTTCATGCCAGCACCGCCATGAGGCGCTCGGTGTGGATGGCGCAGCCAACTGCCGTCACGGGCACGGGTGAGCCCATGTCCGAGAGCAGATTGTCGTAACGGCCGCCGCCGGCCACGGCCACGAAACCGGCGGGTGTTTCCACTTCAATCTGGAACACGAAGCCGGTGTAATATTCGAGTTCGCGGCCAAAGGTTGCCTTGAATTCAAAACGCTTGGGGTTCAGGCCAAGCTCTTCCATCTCCTTCAGGCGCAACTCGAAATATTTCCGCGCTTCATTGAAGTTCCGGCCTGAGTCGGTCCGGTTCAAGTGTCCTTCGAGATTGTCGGCGCGTTCGACGATGCTGAGATAGCCGGCAATGGCATCGGCTTTGCCCTGATCGAGCGCTGCTTCTGACCGGTCGGCGGATTTATCGGCGAGGCGCGCGGCAATTTCATCCAGGGATCTGCCACCGACCAGGGGCAAATTCCGCGCTTCCATTTCCTGTGCGACCACTTCACTGGCGGGCTTGTTTTCAAGCCGGTCAACGATCGCGGAAATACTGGTGCGTTTCGTGGCCTTATTTGTTGTGAAACTCTCCAGCACCTCGCGAAAGGCATGGGGCCGCCAGAAATGATGTTTTAGGCGGTTGCGCCAGCGCGCGGGCATGGGCGTATCCTCCAGCAACGCAGAGAAAAGACCGAGATCACCGAGGGTGACGCGGAATTTCGTGAGGCCCGTTGCTTCCAGCGCGCCGATCGCCAGTTTCAGAACGCGGGCTTCTGCCGCCGCCGCATCAGGTGCGGCAAACCATTCAAGCCCCGCCTGCAGGAATTCCTGCGGGCTCAGGTGCTCATTGGGGAAGCGGAAGGCGGGGCCGAGGTAGCAGTAGCGCGCTTCTTCACCCGGTTTTTCGGCATGGCTCAAGTGGTAGCGGCAAGCGGGCACGGTAAGATCGGGACGGAGGCACATTTCGGCGCCGGAGGGGTCGGTGAAAACAAAGGTCCGGGCGCGGATATCCTCGCCGGAGCGCTCAAGAAAAATGTCGGCGGGCTGGATGATGTCAGGGGCGATGTAATCAAATCCGGCACGTTCAAAAATCGCCATGATGGCGGCATTCTGGCGTTCCAGCGCCTCGCGCTCGGCTTTGGATTTACCGGCCATTGTTTATGCAATCAAAATATTCTGTCACCCCGGCGCAAGCCGGGGCCCAGACTTTAGTTGCCGCAGTATCGGTACCACTGGGTCCCGGCTTGCGCCGGGATGACAGAAAAGAGGGAATTGGCACTACTTGTGCTCCAGCATTTTCTTTACAGCAGATACAAGCTCAGCCTCAGGAACTGAAACCTGCGCCAGGCGCTGGCTGGCATATTCCTCGCGGGATTCAACGCCGCTTGCGAGTTTGGTCCCAAGGGCCAAGTCCTTCAGTGTGACTTCGCCCTTGGCTTTTTCATCGCCACCCTGAATGACAACAAGGGGGCTGCCGCGCTTGTCGGCATATTTCATCTGGGCCGGAATCTTACCTGTGCCCACATACATTTCGGCGCGGATACCGGCGGTTCGGAGTTGTTGTACCATTTTCTGGTAATCACCCTGCCGTTCCTTATCCATCACCAGCACAACAACGGGAGCTAGCGTCTCTCTGTCCTTAGTTTTACCCAGAAGTTTTAGTGCGGAATAAAGCCGCGACACGCCAATAGAAAATCCCGTGGCCGGAACAGCCTGGCTGATGAAGCGAGAGACAAGACCATCATAGCGCCCGCCGCCGCCAACAGACCCAAGGCGGACAAGATTTCCCTTTTCGTCTTTCGCATCCATGAGGAGCTCGCACTCAAAGACGGGGCCTGTGTAGTATTCGAGACCACGGACAACTGTTGGATCAATTTTGACGCGATCAGAGTATCCAGAAACATCAATAAAAGAGACCATTGATGCTAGTTCTGCGAGACCCTCCTTGCCTCTCGTACCAAGTTCTAC
Source organism: Aestuariivirga sp. (assembly GCA_049691635.1). Classification (GTDB taxonomy): domain Bacteria; phylum Pseudomonadota; class Alphaproteobacteria; order Rhizobiales; family Aestuariivirgaceae; genus Aestuariivirga. Next base: position 2,775 of record JBAVOA010000119.1, read on the forward strand.
TCTCTCACTGAGCCATTTGAGCCAAGATGTATTAGAAGAGGATTGCGGTTTGTTGAATGGATCAACTACGTAACCTATTTCAACATTGTAACTGAATCCAAGGAATCGCATTACATTGTCAGCTTGAGCGGAGGTAAGATTTGCTCCAGTAGTAAAGTCGCCACTCTCATCTTTCCGACCCATTCTTAAAAGTGCGAACACGCCCGCTGGACCAAGACGATCAAGTTTGTCGGCCGCGCGCAGAACAACGAGGCGGCGAATTTCGTCAATTTGGCCGTCGGCTGAGATAGCTTCTAAAAGGCCATCAAGCAATTTTCGGTTACTGATCTTCACCACATACTGCCCGCGCGGAATGCCTAGCGCCTCCATCGTATCAGCCGCCATCATGCACACCTCGGCGTCGGCGGCGGGGGATGCGCTGCCTACTGTATCGGCATCGAACTGCATGAACTGGCGGTAGCGGCCGGGGCCGGGCTTTTCGTTGCGGAAGACCCAGCCCTGGCGGTAGCTGCGGAAGGGCGTGGGCAGGAACTGCTGGTTCTCGGCCACGTAACGGGCAAGAGGTGCGGTCAAATCATAGCGCAGGCTCAGCCACTGCTCGTCGTCATCCTGAAACGAGAACACGCCTTCGTTGGGCCGGTCCTGGTCGGGCAGGAATTTTCCCAGCGCTTCCGTATATTCAATGAAAGGCTGTTCCACGGGCTCGAAGCCGTAGTTTTCGTAGACGCCCTCAATGGTTCGCAGCATGCGTTTGAGGCCGCGAATTTCATGCGCGTCCACATCGCGGAAACCCTTGGCGAGGCGTGCCTTGGGGCGGTTTTGCTTGTCACTGGAAGCCATCATCTCAACCCGTTTGTTGAGGGCTTCTAGCGCCCTTACTTATCGCGCACAACCTTCTGGTTCTGCTCGCCCAGGCCCTCGACGCAGATCCGCATTTTATCGCCGGGTTTCAGGTATTGCGGCGGCTTCATGCCCATGCCAACGCCGGGAGGGGTGCCTGTTGTGATGATATCGCCCGGCAGAAGGGTAAAGAATTCCGAGAGATAGGCCACGATATGGGCCACGCCGTAAACCATGGTGGCGGTGGAGCCATCCTGAACCCGCTTGCCATTCAACTCCAGCCAGAGGCGGAGGTTTTGCGGGTCCTTCACCTCATCCGAGGTCACCAGCCAGGGGCCGATGGGGCCGAAAGTGTCGTAGGATTTGCCCTTGGTCCATTGGCCGGAGCGCTCCACCTGGAATTCGCGCTCGGACAGGTCATTGATGGTGCAATAACCCGCCACGTGTTTCAGGGCGTCTTCCTTCCTGATATTCTTGGCCCGGGTGCCGATGATCACGCCAAGCTCCACTTCCCAATCGGATTTCTGGGATTTCGGCGGGATGGTCACATCGTCATCGGGGCCGGAGAGGCAGCTCACATGCTTGGTGAAGATGATGGGTTCCGGCGGCACTTTGAGGCCGGATTCGGCAGCATGGTCCGAGTAGTTCAGGCCGATGGCTACGAATTTCTGCGGATTTGCCACACAGGCGCCGATGCGTGGCGTGCCGCGCACCAGCGGCAGGGTTTCGAGCTTCAGCTTGCGGAGCTTGGCCAGGCCCTTGGGGGAAATCGTTTCACCGGTTATATCGGGGATCACTTTTGACAGGTCCCGGATTTTGCCGGCCTTGTCCAGAATGCCGGGCTTTTCCTTGCCCTTTGGCCCGTAACGCAGAAGCTTCATTGTTAATCCCCTGTGATGGCTGACGGATGCCAGCGTGGTTGATAGCCCTTCGCCAGAATGCTGACGATGAGGGGCGGTGTCAAAAGCCTAGCCTTCATAATCGAAGCCCGGGGAATTGCTACTCCATATTGGTAATGGGACCATTGCAAGAGTCTGGAGCCTTTGACCGCACAGGCCTGGTCCCCATGCGCAATCATCGCGCCATCGGGCAAATCACTGATCCGGGCTTCGTGCCGCGCCAGGCGTTCGGCATGAAGTTTGGGGTCAAATTCCGTCAC
>JBAVOA010000120.1:0-2273 GCA_049691635.1 Aestuariivirga sp.
GGCGGATGATGTCATCGAGGGTTGTTCCGGCCACTTTTCCCTTGCCCACATGACGGCCATCGCGCAGCACCGTGTAGCGGTCGCAGATCTCGAACACCTCTTCCAGCCGGTGGGTGACGAAAATCGTGGAAATGCCATCACGCTTCAGGGCACGGATGATGGTGAAGAGTTTTTCCACCTCGGTGCGGCTGAGGGCAGAGGTGGGCTCATCCATGACGATGAGTTTCGATTTCATCGACAGGGCCCGGGCGATTTCAACCATCTGCTGCTCGGCCACCGAGAGGTCGCGCACCTGGGCCCGGGGATTGCGTTCAAGGCCGATGCGGTCCATCAGCGTTTGCGTCTGTTCCTCAAGCTTATTGCGGCTGATGAAGAATTTCGATCCCGGTTCGCGGCCGATGAAGACGTTTTCGGCAATCGTCATGTCGGGCGCCAGGGTGAATTCCTGATAGATGGTGACAATGCCCTTGGCCTGCGCCACACGCGGGTTGTCGAGAATGACGGTTTCGCCAGCAAATTCAATGCTGCCGGCGTCGGGCGCCTGGGCGCCGGAGAGAATCTTGAGAAGGGTTGATTTTCCTGCGCCGTTTTCGCCTAGAAAAGCGTGAATTTCGGCAGCGCTCACTTCGAAATCGACGGACTCAAGCGCCTTCACGCCGGGAAAGGATTTGGAAATCCCGGTCATGCGGAGCAGGGGCTGGGCTTGGGGCGGTGTTGCCATGGGCGAAACATCTTCCGGCCGGAACCCTCACGCCCCGGCCGGAAAATTATCTCAACTTGCTTACTTCACTTCGCCGAGGCGTTCGGCAATGTTCAGATTGTCTTTGGTGACGGCCACCGGCGTCAGCAGCAGGACCTTCTCGGCGGGCTTGGTGCCGTCCTTCAGGAAGGCAACGAGCGTCTGCACGCCGAGCGCACTTTGCTGGCCGGGAAACTGCTCGATCGTGGCGGTGAGGCCGCCGTCGCGCACCTGGGCCAGGGCTTCAGGGAGCGCATCGAAGCCGATGATCGCGATCCCCGAAAGGCCGCGGCCCTTCACGGCCTCCATGGCGCCCAGTGCCATGTCGTCATTGGCGGCGACGATCACCTTGGGTGCATCGGCCATGCCGGCGAGTGCGGCTTCGGTCACAGCCAATCCCTTGGCGCGGTCGAAACCAGCGGTCTGCTCGAACACGATCTTGTACTTGTCCTTGCCGTCAAGCACGTTATGCAGGCCCTTGTTGCGGTCGATGGCCGGCGAGGCGCCCGGCTGGCCCTGCAGGTTGATGATGGTGGCGCCATCCGGGAACATCGAGACGATGAGGTTGCCCTGGGCTTCGCCGCCCTTCACGTTGTCGGCGCCAACATGGGCAAGAATGCCTTCCACCGAAGGTACACGCCGGTCAACGGTGACCACCGGGATGCCGGCTTCGACCGCCTGCTGCAGAGCCGGCGCCATGGCGTCGACTTCATTCGGGCTGATGACGATGCCCTTCACGCCCTGGGTGATCGCAGCTTCCACATCCGCGGTCTGCTTGGGCGACGACACCTGGCCATCGCTCTCGATAACGCCATAGCCCTGCTTGACGATCTCCGCCTTGAAGGCGTTCATCATGTGAACAAAGAACGGGAAAGTAAGGCCCGGCACGGAAGCCAGGATTTGATCTTCGGCATAGGCGGCAGGTGCTGCTGCCATGCTCAGCGCAAGGGCGCTGGCGACGACGAGTCTTCTTGTATATTTACGCATAGTCGGATCCTCCCGCGAAACATTTCGCGGGCGAAAGATGCGCCAACAAGAAGTTTCGTTCAATAGTAAACAGTGTCAAAGTTACGCATAGGTGTGGAAACTGATATAACAGTTTTGCAGGTCTGCCCGTGGACCTGCTAGTGTGCAATGCAACATCAAAATTCTGGAAAGCAGCAGCGATGAGCGATATGCGACCCACCGTCATTTCCGTGCCCGAGCCGCGGTCACTCGAGCTGATCTTCAGCACCGACAACGCAGCGAAACTGCGCCGTGACTATCAGATCGTTGAAGGGCAGGGGCCAACCGTTGCCAAGGTCGTGGCCGAGCATATTGCCGATGCAAGCTTCATCATCGGGCAGCCCGAATTGCCGCGCCTGCTTTTGCAGCAGGCGAAGAAACTCAAGGCCGTCCTCAATGTTGAATCCAATTTTCTCGACAACATGGATTACGACTATTGTTTCGCCCATGGCATTCATGTGCTCACCACCGGCAAGGTATTTGCCGTGCCGGTGGCGGAAATCGGCTTGGGACTGGCATTGAGCCTCGA
>JBAVOA010000121.1:0-4125 GCA_049691635.1 Aestuariivirga sp.
TTTCCGGCATTGCTGCGGCATTGCCGCCAGGAAAGTAATTGGCGGGCTTTTCGGTAGCCTTGCCCGCCGCCATGTCGCGGCGATACTCGTCACCCAGGGTATTGGTGTCATATTCGATGTGATTAAACATGTAGAGCTGCCGGTGCGGATCATCGGCCACAAAACAGAGCCCAGAGTCTTCCGACTCCATGAGCACCTCGAGGCCCTTGCCCTTGGGCAATTCAGACTTCAGATTTTCCGTCCAGCGTGACACCGGCATGGAAAAATCATCGGAGAAGCCACGCAGATAAGGCGACGCCGGACTCAAGTTCTTGTGGCGGTAAATCCCGAATGCTTTCTTGGCCAGTGCGTGTTTTGGCACATGGTGGAAATGATAGAGGGCGGCTTGCGCGCCCCAACAGATGTTGAAGGTGGAATGGACATGGCTTTGCGTCCAGTCATAAATCCTCTTCAACTCATCCCAATAGGTCACATCTTCGAATTCAAGCAGTTCAATGGGCGCACCGGTGATGATCAGGCCGTCGAATTTCTCGTTCCGCAGCTTTTCCCAGTCGCGGTAGAAGGCGATCATGTGATCATTGGGCGTGTTCTTGGATGTGTGGTTGGTGATCTTGATCAGGCTGAGCTCAACCTGCAGGGGCGTTGCGCCGATGAGCCTTGCAAACTGGGTTTCGGTTCTGATCTTGTCGGGCATCAGGTTAAGAAGGCCGATGCGCAGCGGACGGATATCCTGGCGTGAAGCGGTATCTTCCGTCAGGATCATCACTCCCTCTTTCTCAAGAGTGAGGCGGGCGGGCAGGTCGTTGGGGATCTTTATGGGCATGGCATTCAGCGCCTGTCGATCACGGTGCCGAGCAAATCGATAAAATCTTTTTCGGATTTTATGCCCGGCACATCTTCCATCGGAATCTGGTAACCGAAATTCCGGGCGATCTTCTGGTAGAGGGGAATGCGGTGATGCAGCAGTTGCTCGAAGCCCCATACGGCAAAATCATCTGGCGCCACATCGTCATCGTTGCGGATTTTCCGCAGGTCCTTGTATTCAGCCCATTTCCTTTCGAGAAACTCCGGCTGGTAATACATGGGCTTCGGGTATTTGCGGAAGCGCTCCACCAGTGTCCGGGTGTGCTGCGGGTTGCCTTCGATGTAGAGCAGCAGTGTGCTTTCGCTCAAGGACTTCAACACGGGATCATTGGGATCATCGGGATTGACTACCTCGCACAGGCTGCCGCCGGAATCGCAAACAAAATGCCGGTAGCGGTAGATGTCGTGGGAGCGTTCGATGAAGCCCGGCACATCGAGGAGCGAGCGGATTTCCGCATCCCGGTGTTGGCTCTGGCGGCGCTTGTATTCGGCAAAGGAAATGCCGCCCAGCTCCGGATTTCCGGGCTTTCCCAAATAGCTGGAAAGTGGGCTCAGATTGTCGAAGGTAATGTTGGAGCGGATATAGATTGAATCAGATTTCAGCAGTTCGGCCAGGAAGGGAACCTTCATGGCTTCGCGCTTGAAATTGTCGACGATATGCTCGTCCATGTAGCGCGTGCCGATGCGGTAATCGACGGAATACTGGAACCAGCCGCCCTTCTGCAGCATCACGGCAAGCGTGGTTTTGCCGACGCCCGACATGCCCATGATGGTCACGGCGTGGGCGGGCTGTTTCCTGAAGTCCGAGGCGGAGTGAAAGCGCATGGGAGTTGATTAGCCGAAGCGGGGGGTGATGGGCAACCCACGCTGATTTAGAAGTCTTTTGACAGCTTGAAGTCGAGCGCGTGGGAGTCGAACTCGTAGATCGAAATATTACTGTTGTTATAGACGTAAGTGTATTCAAGCGCCGGGGCATAGCCCCAGATGTTGAAGTCGCGCTTGGTGAAGGCGATCGAGCCGGTATAGCGCTCGTCCTTGCGGGTGACGCCAGCGATCGGATGCACCTCATCGAATTCGGAAAGGCGAATTTCGCCATTGAGATTGACGGTAATGCCCTTGGGCAGTTCCTTGTAAAGCCCGAAGCCGGCGGAATAAGCTTCGTAGGACGCGAAGTCGAATTCCGTCTTGATGCGGTCGTAACCCCCATTCAGCGAAGCTGTAAGACTGGAATCGAAGGCATGGTTCCACGACCCGTCGAGCATCAAGGCGGTCCCGTCATTGGTAGAGGTGTCCGGATAAGTGCGCCATTCATAGACGGAGCTGAGGTTGATGCTGTCACGTTGGGAAATGGCCTTCTGCAAGCTCATCCGGGGGCCGTAGCTGTAATAACTCAGGCCGATCTCGTCATTCTTCAAGTTCTCGCTGGCAACCATCCCGGCGCCAAGGAACCCGCCGGTCAGGAGATAGCGCAGTTCGGCCGACTGGCTTGCGCCGTACATGTTGAAATTGCTGTCGGTGTAAATGTTCGCAGTGAAACCGCCGCCCATGACAAACGAGAAGTCATTGCCCAGGCGGTGCGAGTAGCCCCCACTCAGTCCGGTGGAGAAGCCGATGCCACTTTGTTCGCGCGACGCATCATCGATGTCCATGTCGACGCCCCACAGAGGCGCATAGATGGTCTTGTTGGAGCTGCCATTGTTGACATTGGTGCTTGGCGCCACGGAGACATAGCCGCTGAAGGTGAAGGGTCGGCGCGCATTGATGGTGTCGATGAAGGAGCGGATGCCGCGGGCTTCAGCTTCATTTGGCGCCTCGGCCATCAGAAGGCTGAGATGGTGCTTGGCGCTGTCGTCCTCATCGAGCGCGAAGAGGGTCTGGGCAAGTTCGGCGCGGACCAGGGTCAGGCTGGGGTCATCGGCAAGGGCCGCACGATACTTCTTGATGGCTCCGGTGAGATTGCCACGGGCGTTGAGGATCAGGCCTTCAATGAAGAGTTTCCGGTTGGGTGCAAAACTTCCGGTCAGCGGATAGCGCTTGATCAGTGCCTCGGCCAGGTCGGGCTGGCCCGATTTTGCGAGCGTGATCAGCAGTTTCACCCGGACCGACTCAGATGAGGCTTCATATTCCGAAACCTGCTGGGGCGACGGTTCAACCGCCGCCTTGGCGAGAATCGCGGTTGAGGCCAAGAGCAGACAAGAAAGCGCACAGAAAACTATGCGCATGCTTCTTCTCTTGGGTTTGCCGTTTACTACGCGCATACCGCTTATGGATTCGTGCCGTGGAAGGCACCCTGAATGGTGAGATAGCCGCGCTTGTCATCGTTGATGCCGGCGCTGCCGCCAACAGGATAGGGATCCACACCGGTAACATGGAAGACGCCGGCAGTTTCGCCACCGGCCGCACCGAAGAATCCGCCGTACATGGTCTGATCACCGCTTATGAATTGGCTCGATGCACCGAGCGGGCCTCTCAGATTGGCTTCGCCGGCATAGGCATTTCCGGTGATTGTGCCGTCCAGCCTGACCGTTGTATCATAGAAGCCATAATTGGGTTGGGCTACGGTAGCCGGAGAGCCTACTACTTTCATGTAAGTCGCGGTGATTCCATCCTGGTAACTGGTCCAGGTTTCAGGCGTGAGCAGGCCCGTTACGCTTGTTGTGCCGAAATTGGCGGTTAACGACGATGCGCCTTGGACGCGCCAAAGGGCGTTGGGATCTATGTCTGCGGCGCTGGGCTTTACATAATTTGCGGTCTTTGCTGTCGCGACAAAACGGCCATTGTATGTGGCAGTTACGGTAGGCATTGCGGTCAGTGGTGTCTTGTTGCCGCCAAATGACCAGGCCTGCTGGATTGCCTCGCCGCCACTTGGCGTGTTGCGGTACTGGGTGGCATAGCTGTCCGTCCATGCCCAGACCTGCAGAGATTCGTCGCGCTCCTTGCCAGCTACCTGACTGATGGCGCGGTATTCCCGATATCCTGCGCCAGCACCGCCGTTATTACCACCGGTCGGGTCCAGCGCATTTGTTCCAAAGGCGTATTGATCCATTTGAACAGGTGTTGGCCAGGCCCCATTGCTGGTTGAATTTGTATCAATTTGAATTGTCAGCTTAGCTGGCTTGTTTGCTGGATTTGGATCGAGAATTTGGGAGGTTGTTGGCGTTAACAATGATCCAGAAGTCAGAAGCGAAAGTGATGTCTTGCCCTGGGTAGGTTTTACGATTCTAGATGATTCCAAAGTAATCGTAGTGTCTGCAGTAGTGG
>JBAVOA010000122.1:0-3307 GCA_049691635.1 Aestuariivirga sp.
GTCTCAAGTTGCGTGGTATGGCAAAGTCCAAACGCTACGAAATTGCGCGCAAACACCTCAAGCAATTGGGCTTGGAAGCTTTTGAAACACATCCCGTTTACCAACTCTCCGGTGGCATGCAGCAGCGTGTTGGTATTGCACGTGCCTTGGCCAGCGATCCCGAAATTTTACTGATGGATGAGCCCTTGGGTGCGCTTGACGCGCTGACCCGCGAAAAGGCCCAGGAGCTCATTATCCGCATCTGGAAAGAAACATCAAAGATGGTGTTCTTCATCACACATAGCGTGGAAGAAGCATTGTTCATGGGCACGCGCTTGATCGTTATGTCGCCTCGCCCCGGCCGTATCACCCACACCTTTGATCTCGACTTCAGCAGAAAATTTCTCGCAGGGGCCGACGCCCGCACGGTCAAAGCGTCGCCGGAATTTATCAAAATGCGCGAACAGGTTTTGAAGATCATATTTGGTGATGAAGAAGCGGCAGGAGGCGATCATGTCTGAAGACAAGAAACCGACGTCACCCTCTTTCTTGGATTCGCTCTTCAAAATCAAGCCGACCAGGCCTGGTGAGGTATATGGCGTGCCCGGACAAGGTGACAGCTTGTTGATCAGCGCCGTATCTGCGTTTTGCCTCATTGGTTTGTGGTCGCTGGTCACATGGATGGGCTGGATCAAGCCACTGTTCCTGCCGTCGCCTCTCGCGATTTTCAATAAGTTCATTCAGGTGTCGACTGAAGGGTTTGCGGACAAGTCACTTCTCGAGCACACGTGGATCAGCATGTTGCGCGTCTTTGGTGCGCTGATACTTGCCTGTGCCACGGCGATTCCGATAGGACTTGCCATGGGCATGAGCCGCGTCATGCGTGGGGTGTTTGATCCACCGATTGAGTTCTATCGCCCGGTTCCGCCGCTGGCCTATTTGCCGCTGATGATCGTGTGGTTTGGCATCGGAGAGATGGCCAAGGTCTTGCTGATCTTCCTCTCTATTTTTGCACCGGTCGCTATTGGCACGCGCTCAGGCGTCAGGTCTGCCGCAATTGAACAAGTGCATGCAGCCTACTCTCTGGGTGCCACACCTTGGCAAGTTTTAACACAAGTCATTTTGCCTGCAGCACTTCCGGAAATCATCACCGCCATGCGCATTGGCATGGGTGTTGGCTGGACCACATTGGTTGCAGCCGAAATGGTAGCAGCTACCAGCGGCATTGGTTTTATGGTGCTCTCCGCTTCGCAGTTTTTGCAGACCTCGACAGTCATCATGGGCATCATTATTATCGCCGCCATTGCCTATGCCTTCGACCTGTTGATGCGCTTTGCTGAGCGCCGGCTTGTGCCTTGGAAAGGCTTCGCGTGAGCCCATGGTCCTGACCTGGTCGGAGTCGGCGCGGAGTCTGTTTCCGGGCGTACTGGCAAGCGTGACGGTCGCCATCGCCGCACTTTTTCTCAACGAACACTATGGAGCGCCAGCGATGCTGTTCGCACTCCTCCTGGGCCTGTCCTTCAAATTCCTGTCTGACGAAGGCCCCTGTGTGCCCGGCATCCTCACATCATCGACGACGATCTTGCGCATTGGTGTGGCACTTCTGGGTTTCCGGATTACAACCGATCAAGTGATCGCGCTTGGGTCGTCGGCGATTGTGATGGTTATCGCCGCAGTTGCCAGCATCATTGCCCTCGGGTTGGCGTTGTCGCGGCTATTGCGACTTGATTGGCGATTGGGACTGCTGACCGGAGCGTCGGTTGGGATCTGCGGCGCGGCGGCGGCGCTCACCGTCTCGGCCCTTCTCCCCAAAGACGAAGAGACCTCGCGCTGGACGCTGTTCACGGTCGTCGGTGTGACAGCGCTCAGCACGATTGCCATGATTGTCTATCCGGTCCTTGCAAAGCTACTGGGATTGAGCAGCCACGATACCGGTTTGTTTCTCGGCGCGACCATTCATGATGTGGCCCAGGTGATGGGGGCTGGCTATGCGGTTTCCGACAGCGTCGGTGACGTCGCCGCGCTCACCAAGATGATGCGTGTCGCCATGCTGGTGCCGGTGGCATTCGTCATCACCCTGGCCCTTTCCGGCACATCGGGCAGCACGGGCGGACTGCGCAAGTCACTGCCCTGGTTCATTGGCTTGTTCGTGGTATTTGCGGTCGCAAGCAGCCTTGGCTATGTGCCAATGGCGGTTGACGAGTTCATGTCGACAGCCTCGCGCTGGTGCCTGATTGTCGGCATCGCTGCCATGGGCATGCGCACCAGCTTCAAGGACGTACTCGGCATCGGGGGGCGAGCCATAGCTATGATGTGTATTGAAACACTAGCTTTAGCCGCCATTGTTTTGGCAACATTCTACGTGAACTCTTGACCAATCCTGGCAGTTCAACGCTCGTTCAATGTATTCATTCTTGGGAGTTCAGCTCCGGGTCAATCGCGTGGTTTTGGCCATGTCAGCCCAATGTCGGCTTACCCTCCGTTTGCAGACGAATTGTCAGAACATAAAATCTGGCGTTTTGGGCCTGACGCGGAAGATTTTTCGAGAATGTGTTCTCCAAAATGCTTCGCTAGTATTCGCGGGCCTTTGGAGAATTTCAGTTCATTGCCCAGAGATAGGCCACTGTCGCCGCGCAACCAAGCGTAGTTCTGACCGCATGCAGCCGCGCCCATGTTTCCAGCATCGCGCGCGAGGCAGGACCAGCATCATTTTCCGCAATGGCTTTGAGCTTATGGTTTGTCGGCATAATTACGATAAAGGTATAGGGCCAATTTGCGACAATCAGGATCGCGCCTACGATCCAGTGCCAGTCCTGGCTCATCCATGCGGTGATAAGCCCAAATGCGCTGGATGCAGCCGCAAGGCCGGATTGCATCGTGTAGCCCGCAGCATAGCTGGGTTTCCATTGTTTCAGCAGGTTCTTGTCGTCAAGCCCCATGCGTGCTGGATGTTCGGCAAAGTTGATATAAAACGCTGCGCCAGCAAAAGCAGCCGCTAGAACAAGCGCCAATTGACCTGTAATCATTGTATTTCTCCTTTCGGCACCCTCTATACCAGACGCAATGAGAGATTATAGCGCGCGTGACCCTTCTTCGATGGGGTTAGTTTTGGTTCGATTATGACTGGCGCTGGTGATCGGAAACCGAGCGCAGAGTTTGGGCGATTGATGTTGTAGTGGATGCGCCATTTTTTCGATGGCGATCTGTAACTCCTTGAAGTCCGGTTCGGGTCGAGGCTGTGTGAAAACGTCATTCAAATCGAAGTTTGCAGCAAATCTACCTGATTTCAGAAAATTACAATTCGCCAAAACATTGATTTCATTGAAGC
>JBAVOA010000123.1:0-9385 GCA_049691635.1 Aestuariivirga sp.
GGGCCGCACCCAGGGACCTTGGCATCCGGGTTAGCATGAAGCTTATGGTTGTTTCATCGGCGGCGATCTGGCGGTCATAAAACAGCTTCACGAGCACACCCCGCAACAGGGCATCATCAGGTGGCAGCATTTCGAGAACCGGAATGGCCTTCAGGCGCGATAGGAGATCGGGCAACGCAATCTTCCACGCTTCCGGCCGGGTCTGCGCCGTGAGCAAAATGCTGCCTTTGTTCTGGCTGGCGAGATTCAGGAGATGAAACAGCCCGCGTTCGTCGAGCGGCGCTGCGGCATCTTCAACGGCCAGCGCGCCCGACAACAGGTTTTCGGGTGCCGTCTCAACCCTGATTTCCGTGGCCGCAATGCGGGCTGCCTTTGAATGCTGGCGCCAGACTTCCACCAGGTGCGACTTGCCACTTCCTGCGGGACCCACAATAATTGCCGCATGGGACGGCCAGGCGGGCCAATCGTCAATCAGGGCAACTGCCGCCCGGTTGGAGTCCGTGACCAGAAAATCGTCACGGCCCAAAGCTTGCCGGTGGGGCAGTTCGAGCACGAGCTGTCGGCCACGACCGGTCATTTCAACCGTTTGCGGACCGATGGCTGGATGGGCGTTGGAGTCTCACGCGGAATGCCGCTATAGAGCTTGCTTTTCAGATACTGGTTGAGGGCAAAGCGCACGAGTACGCCTGCCGCCGCCGCCATGGGGACGGCCAGCAACAGCCCGACAAAACCAAACACATAGCCAAAGGCAAAGAGCGCAAACATCAGCCAGACGGGATGCAAGCCAATGCTGCTGCCCACCAGCTTGGGCGCCAGGAAATTACCTTCGATGAATTGCCCCACTGCGAATATAGCAAGGATGATCAGGATCATCGTGAAATCCGGCCAGAACTGAACCAGCCCCACGCCAATCGCGGTAATGCCGCCGATGAGAGCGCCGACGAAGGGGATGAAGCTCAACAGGCCCGCGGCCAGGCCTATCACCAGGCCAAATTTCAACCCGGCAATGGTGAGGGCAAGTGCATAAAATATGCCGAGCAGAAGGCACACTGTGCCCTGACCACGGATAAAGCCTGCAAGGGCATCATTGATGTCGCTGAAAATTTCCCGGATGGCGCCAGCGTGATCGCGCGGAAGCCAGCCATCAACTTTTGCGACCAGATGATCCCAGTCTGCGAGCAAGTAGAAGGCTACGATTGGGGTCACAACCAGAAGCGAGAGGATATTGACGAGGGCCATGCCACCGGACCAGATGGAGGCCAGCAGCGTCGCAGTCCAGTCAGCGGCCCTGCCCGCGATGCCAGAAATGGAACCCTGTATGTCTGTTCCGGATTTGGCAATCGCGTCCTTGATCCATTGGGGCGCCACGTCGTTGAAGCGCGCCACAAGGGATTGCATCAGGCTTGGCAGATCGCCGGCAAACTTCACAATTTGATCGCCCAGGATGGGAACGATGAGCAGCAGGATCAACACAAGGATCAGGATGCTGAACAGCAAAATTGACCCTGTAGCCAGAAGGCGTGGCAGGCCGAGCCGCTCTAACGCGTCAGCAACAGGGTCAAGGAAATAGGCCAGCACGAGGCCCGCAATGAAGGGCAGCAAAATCGGACTGAGCAGCCAGAGCACCAGGATCAGCGCGATGAATGCAAAAACCCAGAAGGTTACCTGCTTTTGCAGTATCATGGGGTGGGATTACTCCTGCTTGCCATTGGCCATGTGTAGAAGCCAGTCGCGGATATATAGGGCCCCGGAGCCAAAGGTCAAAACCGCCACAAGGGTAAAGCCCACATAAAGGGTCGGGATCACACTAATTTCCAATCCAAGGAGACCGAGGACGACACCAGCCAGCATGATCTGGCCGACAGTGTTCACTTTGCTGGCCATGGACGGGGCCACGGGCATGGGCTTGTCCACCACCCAGGCAAGGACGACGGCCCCCACGATCAGGACATCCCGGGTCACGACGAGAATGACCAGCCAGGCTGGCAGGAATTTCAGGAAGCCCAGTGACAGATAGATGCTGACCAGCAGGGCCTTGTCGGCGATGGGGTCGAGATAGGCTCCCAGTTCCGAGCGCTGGTTGAATTTCCTGGCGATGAAACCGTCCACACCATCGCTCACGCCAGCGGCCACGAAGGCGACGAAGGCCAGCGAAAATGCGCCGGAGATGATCAACCACACGGTTATCGGAACCAGCAGAATACGGCCAATGGTGATGATGTTTGGGAGATTCATAAGGTTTTACAAGAGGGATTGAATAACCCAATTCCCCCCGACTTGCGACATCTGCAGGCCAGTTGCCGGCATGGAGGTCTGGACCACCTGCAAGTCACCAACATACATCAGCCTGATCACAGCCCCGTCGCCCGCAAGCGCTGACACATCCACGCCAATGATGCCGGGAGAGGAGAGGATACGCGAACGAATGGCATTCCACTCGGATGGGCTGGCAAAGGACACCGACACCGGAATGGAATGAGAAGCCTCGGCGCTTTCACCTGTCTGTCCGGCGCTGGCCTTTGCCTTGTCCGATTTGTATTTGTCAATCATCACCGCGTGAAAGCGCTGGGCCGCCAGGGCTGCCGAGGCATCAAGGGTTGCCGGATCGGCGGTATATATTTTGTCGAAGGTAACCTTGCCGAGTTCTGACTCGCCGTTCATCATTGCATGGACGCCGTCGCCTGCGGCGGGTTCGGCGATGGCCACCAGAATGGTCCGGGTTCCATAGCGGCGGCGCAGCGTCTCGAGTTTGATGGGATCGAGGTTTAGCACATCCTGGGCGGTGAGCGCGGCAGTATCCTCAATATCCCCGATCGGGATAATCAGGGGCACAAGCGACTGCTCGGCATGGAGACCCAGCCATGCCGCGCGCCACAGATTATCCTCCCAAAGCTGCGCGCCCTCTGCCGTTTTCCAGATCGGCAATACCAGCATGGGGGTGGCCTGTTCGGAAACGACATTCACACCATAGCTGGCAAACAGCTTCTCGACCCGGGCCGGAAGAAAGCGGACAGTGAATTTGCCAATGTAGTGGCCGGGGCCGGTCGCTTCCTCCTCGATGGAGAGCGACTTGAGCAACGGCAATACGTCCTTGGATTCCAGTTTGGCGATTTCCGCAGCAAAGGTCTCGTTGCCCAGCCTTTGCGCCAGCATGACGATGGCTTTCATCTGGACATCAAAAAGGGCCTTTTCCTTGGCGGTGGCGACATCCTTGTCGGTCACATCGGCGGCCACGCCCTGGACGGCGAAGACGCTGGTTTCGACGGGGCCTGCCGCGAAAACCGCGTCTGGTCCAGCAAGCATGATCATCGTGGCCACCAAAACCAGCCACATATTCCGCAAGATCATGCCGTCAACCGCTCCATTTCCACTGGTGATTTCCCACCATCGCGCTTTATTCGCAAGCCACTCTGGGCTAAGAGCCCAATTACCAGACATAATAGGGCAAACTAGCGGCATGCGCGACGGCAAACAAGCACAACGAAACAGCGTGACCTACGCGGATGCGGGCGTGGATATCAGTGCGGGAAACGCGCTGGTCGAGGCGATCAAGCCATTGGCCAGGTCCACCCGGCGCAAGGGCGCTGATTCGGCGCTGGGCGGGTTTGGCGGATTGTTTGATCTCAAGGCCTGCGGCTACAAGGACCCGGTTCTGGTGGCCGCCAATGACGGGGTTGGCACCAAACTGCGGGTCGCGATTGAAACGGGCCTGCATTACGGCGTCGGCATTGACCTGGTGGCCATGTCGGTGAACGATCTCATCGTGCAGGGGGCCGAGCCGTTGTTCTTTCTCGATTATTTCGCCACGGGAAAACTTGATGTGGCACAAGCCCGCGAGGTGATCGCCGGAATTTCCGAGGGTTGCAAACAGGCGCGATGCGGCCTCATCGGCGGTGAAACCGCAGAGATGCCCGGCATGTATCACGGCAAGGACTATGACCTCGCAGGCTTTGCAGTGGGTGCTGTGGAACGCAAAAGAATTCTGCCGTCAAAGGATGTAGGCCCCGGGGATGTGATCCTCGGGCTTGCCTCCTCTGGTCCCCATTCCAATGGCTACTCGCTCATTCGCAAGATCGTTGAAATGAGCGGACTTGGATATGATGCCCCTGCCCCTTTTGCCGAGGAAAAGACATTAGGCGAGGCCTTGCTGGTGCCCACGCGGATTTATGTGAGATCGCTTTTGAAAGCGTTCCAGAAGTTCAAATCCATCAAGGCGCTGGCGCATATTACGGGTGGCGGGTTCCTCGAAAATATTCCCCGCGTGTTGCCGAAGTCATGTGTGGCGGAGATCGATCTGGATGCGGTGCCCTTTCTGCCGGTTTTCGGCTGGCTGCAGGAGATCGGCGGGACGCCGGAACGGGAAATGCTGCGGACCTTCAATTGCGGGATCGGAATGATCGCCGTGGTAAAGGCGAAAGACGCCAAGACTGTTGCAGCAGCGCTGAAGAAGTCCGGCGAGAAGGTTATGACGCTTGGTTCATTGCGCAAGCGCAAGGGCAAGGAAGCGCAGGTTTCAACAACCGGGAGCCTTAAGGTCAAATGACGCGAAAGCGGGTTGGTGTGCTGATCTCGGGCCGCGGCTCCAACATGGCGGCACTTGTCGCGGCGGCGCGTGACCCGGCCTATCCCACAGAGATTGTATGTGTGGTTTCCAACAGGCCCGGGGCTGCCGGACTGGAATTCGCCAAAGCCCAGGGCATTGCTACCCACGTGATCAATCACAAGGATTATGCAACACGGGAAGCCTTTGACGCCGCGCTCAATGATTATCTGCAAGCTCAGAAACTGGACCTTGTCGCCTGCGCCGGGTTCATGCGGATCATGACGCCCGTTCTGCTGGAACCCTGGGCCGGAAAAATGATCAACATTCATCCTTCGCTCCTGCCGCTCTACAAAGGGACCCGCACCCATGACCGCGCCATCGCCGATGGTGCAACGGTTCACGGCTGCTCGGTTCATTATGTGACCGCTGAGTTGGACGGCGGACCCGTCATTGCGCAGGCAGAAGTTCCGGTGCTCGCGGGCGATACAGTTGAAAGCCTGTCAGCACGGGTGCTGGCGGAGGAACACAAGCTCTATCCCAAGGCTTTGGCGATAGTCGCAAGCCGGCTTACATAAACACGTCCAGCTGCGGTTGGCCCGTTTCACTGCGCACCACCTCCTGCCATTTCTTCAGCAGCACTTTGCGCCGCTCGGGGTATTTTTCCTTCAAAACTTCCATGGCCAGCATGCGGTCGGTGCGGAAGGAACGGAATGCCTTGCGCAACTCGCACCAGCCGATAATCAGGCGCTGGGCATCAAAATAGGAAATGGCGATGGGCCAGATGGTGCGCTGGGTTTCGTTGCCTTCTTCGCTGCGATAGGAGATAGCGGTCTTCCTGCCGTCCCTGATGGCGGCGCGGAACTGGGCCACATCGATACGGTCAGGTGCATACTGCTGCCGCGGAGGCACCAGCAGCCCAGCGTCAAACAGGAAGGGCCGCAGCTTTTCCGGCAGCACGGTGCCGATCTTGGCCACAGTGTCCAGCGCAGCTCGGGCCAAGTCTTTGTCGCCGCGCCTTGCCACCCAACGCAAGCCCAGCATGACCGCTTCCAATTCGTCGGTGGTGAACATCAGGGGCGGCAGATCATAACCCTCGCCCAGCACATACCCCACGCCGGCTTCACCGCGAATGGGAACACCCTCAATGGTCAGCGTGGCAATGTCGCGGTATACAGTGCGGAGCGAAACTTCCAGCTCACGCGCCATCACATCTCCGGTCACCGGCCGGCGGTGCCGGCGCAAGATCTGGATCAACTGCAAAAGTCGGTCGGCTCTGCGCATGGTTCCTTCTACTGCAACACTGCTGACAACATGCTGTCAGCAGTGTGACAGTAGTGGAATGGCCAGGAAGGATAAACAACCATGATCACGCTTTACGGAACCGGCCCCATGTTTGGCCTGCCCCATGCCAGCCCCTTTGCCATCAAGGCCGAGGTTCTGCTGAAAACCTCCGGACTGTCCTATACCAATGCTCGGGCGAGCTACAGCAAGGCGCCCAAGGGCAAGATTCCCTATATCGAGGAAGGCGGCAGGCTCATTCCCGACAGCACCTTCATCCGCTTCTACCTGGAAGATAAGCACGGGATTGATTTCACCGGCGGCTATGATGCCAGGATGCAAGGCATCGGCTGGGCGCTTGAGAAACTGATGGAAGACCATGTCTATTGGCTCAACGTGAATGACCGTTGGCTGGTGGACGAAAACTTCTATAAGGGACCGGTTCATTTCTTTGACAAGGTCCCCGCCCTGCTCCGCCCCATCATTACACGCATGGTGCGCCGAAAGGTGCGCAGGAGCAGCCACGCCCATGGCATTGGGCGCCATTCCGCGGCTGAACGCCTGGAACTGGGCAAACGCGCGATCGATGCAACGGCTGTTATCCTGGCTGGCAACGCCTACATTCTTGGAGACAGGGTCAGCGGAATCGATGCCAGCTGTTACGGCTTTCTGCTCAGCCTGATGTGCCCGCTATTTGCCTCACAAATTCGTGATTACGGCGAAACCAAGGATAACATCATGCAGTATCTGGAGCGCATGAGCGCTGAATTCTTTCCGGGCCTTTACCATGCCAAAAACTGATTTCGATGCCTACCCTAAACCAATCCGGGAGCGGCTGCTCACCCTACGTGAAATGATACTGGACGTTGCAAAGCGAACGCCAGGTGTAGGGGAGCTTGAGGAAGGGTTGCGCTGGGGACAACCCAGCTATCTGACTGCCAAAACCGGCAGCGGCAGCACGATCCGTATTGACCAGATCACCAATGAGCCCGGAAAATATGGCTTATATTTCATCTGCACATCAGGCCTGATTGAAGACTTCAGACAACTCTACCGGGACGAGATGACCTTTGTGGGCAACAGGAGCATTGTCTTTGATGTCGCTGATAGGCTACCAGAAAAAGCCCTGCGCCATTGTATTTCCCTGGCGCTGACCTATCACCTCCGCAAGAAACAGAAAGCCAGAGCGCCGAAAAAATGACCAAGCCCCTGCCCATTATCATTGATACGGACCCCGGCCAGGACGATGCCGTTGCCATTCTTCTGGCCTTCGCTTCGCCGGAGTTCGACATTCTGGGCATCACGGCCGTCGCCGGAAACGTGCCACTGGCGCTGACCGAGATCAACGCCCGGAAGATTTGCGAACTGGCGGGCAGACCCGGGACGAAGGTATTTTCCGGCGCGGTAAGGCCCCTGCTACGTTCGCTTGTCACGGCCGAGCACGTCCATGGCCGTACCGGGCTTGATGGCCCGGTTCTGCCTGAACCCACCATGCCCCTGCAGAAACAGCATGCCGCGGATTTCATCGTTGACACCCTGATGTCGCGCGAGGCGGGAACCGTCAACCTCTGCGTGCTCGGGCCCATGACGAACATCGCCCAGGCCCTCATCCGCGAACCCCGGATCGCCTCGCGTATCAAGCGCATTGTGGCCATGGGCGGCGGGTTCTTTGAAGGCGGCAATGTTACGCCTGCGGCTGAGTTCAACATCTATGTGGACCCGCAGGCGGCGCGCATGGTATTTGACTCTGACATTCCGGTCACTCTCATTCCGCTTGATTGCACCCATCAGGCGCTGACAAGCGCCGTCCGTGTCGAAAAATTCCGTTCCATGAAAAACAAGAGTGGTCCGGCCATTGCCGCCCTGCTTGATTTCTTCGAACGCTTTGATGAACAGAAATACGGGACCGATGGCGGACCGCTGCATGACCCCTGCGTCATTGCCTGGCTGCTGAGGCCCGAACTTTTCCAAAGCCGAGATGTGAATGTGAGCATTGAATGCGAGTCGGAGCTCACCATGGGAATGACGGTGATCGACTGGTGGGGGGTGACCGACCGGAAGCGCAATGCCACGGTGTGCCGCTCCCTCAATGCGCAAGGGTTGTTTGACCTGCTGACGGAGCGCATTGCGAAACTGCCCTAGATTTTAACAGGGGTGTCTGGCGTCATGACGGAAAAATATTCCAGGGTGTTGATTGTCGGAAGCGGCAGCGGCCTCAGCGCCTCGCTGGCCAGGCTTTTTGCGCGTGAGGGATTCAAAGTTTCCCTTGCTGCACGCGATGCCGAAAAGTTGGCACCTCTTTGCGCTAGCACGGGGGCAACTGCGTTCTCTTGCGATGCTTCCAATCCGGATCAGGTCGGACGACTTTTCCAAGACGTGGAAGCTGTCAACGGCGCCCCGGATGTGGTCATCTACAATGCGTCGGCCCGGGCGCGCGGGCCTTTCATCTCGCTCAACGCAGCAGAGGTCGAAACGGTGATCAAGGTGAGCGCGTTCGGCGGATTTCTCGTGGCGCAGCAGGCGGCAAAGCGCATGGTGGCACAGGGCCAAGGAGCAATCCTGTTTACCGGCGCCTCGGCAAGTGTGAAGGGCTATGCCCAATCTGCCCCCTTCGCCATGGGCAAGTTCGCCTTGCGCGGCCTGGCGCAGAGCATGGCGCGCGAACTGGCACCCATGGGGGTTCACGTCGCCCATTTCATCATTGACGGCGCCATCAGGAATCCCGGCCGGAGCGAGGCCACGAACAATCCGGACTCGATGCTTGATCCCGATGCAATTGCCGCCAGCTACCTTCATGTGCTGCGTCAGCAGCGCAGCGCGTGGACATGGGAAATGGAACTCAGACCATGGGTGGAGAAATTCTGAATAGTGCGACTGGGCGTGCTGTCAGGCCGCTGATGATGCCAAAAGGCTTGGGTCCACAGTATCGTTGCTTTCTGCCAGCGTTACCGTCGTTGCCGGAAGAAGTGAAACTGCGTTTGCGGGACTTTGCATCTCTGCGCGATCTGCCGATCCCGACCAGGCAACACTGATCACACGGGAGTCTTTCACCAGCGGAGATATCCGCCGCAGAACGTAGTCATGCTTGGCCTCACTCGGGGCCGTCAAATAGCACAAGCAGACAAATCCGACGTTGGACATGTCGATCTCGGGAAACTTTCCAGGCGTTATAACATCGGGCGAGAGCATCTGGTGGCGCACGCCTCTAGTTTTCAGAAGGGCGGAAAATGCCAGCGTGGCGGCAAAATTGAGAGCCCCATGGGCCGGAAAGAGGAGAACGGGTACGGGACTTGGCTCTGCCTTGCCATCGTCGCCCCAGACTTCATCGAGCATTTCAGAAAATGAATGGGCAATCGCGGTCTGGCGCTCCCTGGAAAGTACGCCTCGCTGCTCGTCATAGTTTGCCAGCATAAGGCCGGGGATCACAACTTCATTCAAAAAGCCTTCGAGCCGGTCTTCCTTGACATAAATTTCTGCCTGCTCCGCCGCTTCGATTGGATCGGACGCCAGCAAACGTTGATAGAACACATGCTCAGGCGTCAGGACCGCTTCACTGCCCAGCAA
>JBAVOA010000124.1:0-8485 GCA_049691635.1 Aestuariivirga sp.
ATGGCGGGCAGGTCCAGATGGTTGGTCGGTTCATCAAGCAGCAGAATGTCCGGGTCCGGCGCAAGGGTGCGGGCCAGCGCGGCGCGGCGCATTTCGCCGCCCGACAAAGTCGCGGGCTTTTCATCTCCGGTCAGTCCCAGCTCATTGAGATAATGCCGGCAGCGATAGGGGTTGTCCGTGGGGCCGAGACCCGCCTCGACATAGTCGAGGACCGTTGCAGAGCTCCCGAAGTCCGGTTCCTGCGGCAGATACCGCACCGTGGTTCCCGGCTGCAGCCAGCACTCGCCGCCATCGGGTTCGACCAGTCCCGCCGCAATCTTCAGAAGTGTGGATTTTCCCGAACCATTGCGCCCCACCAGGCACATCCGCTCGTCGTCGGCCAGCATGAGCTCCGCCCCCTCCAGCACCGGCTTGCCGCCGAAGGTGAGGTGGATATTCTGGAGATTGAGGAGAAGCCGGGCCATGTCAGCGGGTGGTTAGCTGATTGTGGCTAAGCGCTCAAGTAAGCTTTGATTTCCGCTGGTGCCGAAGTCGCAAAGAACTTCTTGGTGGGCAGAACATGGGCAATGTGTCCGGCTTGCACAAAGGCGATTCGGCTGGCCGCGTATTCGGCGTCTTCCGGCTGGTGGGTGACCATGAGGATAGTGAGATTTCGCTCCTTCTGAATCTCCTTGATCAGATCGAGCATCTCGCGCCGCAATGCCGGCCCCAGCGCCGTGAAGGGTTCGTCAAGCAGCAACACTGGCCTGTCCCGCACGAAAGCGCGGGCGATGGCAATGCGTTGCCGTTCACCGCCGGACAATTCCGTGGGCTTGCGTGATTTGAAACCCGAAAGCCCGACGCGCGCCAAGGCACTGTCAACGCTTTCGCGCTGCGTCGGATCAAGCTTCAAGCGGGGTGAAATGCCCAGCGCCACGTTGGTCCACACGTCGAGATGGGCAAAGCTGTTGTGGTCCTGGAAGATCATGCTCACCGGACGCCGGTCCGGCGGCACGCCTTCCATGTCGGCGCCGGCAATCGAAATCCGCCCGGAGAGGGGAAGATCAAATCCGGCGATGAGCGACAAAAGCGTGGATTTTCCTGCCCCGCTTGGCCCGATGACGCCCACGAGTTCGCCCTTCGGCACTGCGAGGTCGAAATTCATCTCCATGTCCTCATAGCGGAACGCAACGCCTTCAAGTCTGATCATGGGTTTGGCTCCAACGCTGGGAAAGCGTAATCAACACAAAGCAGAATGCCGCCAGCACCAGGGCCGTTCCGGCCGCATCATTCATCCGGTAGTGGCCCATCTGGCGGAAGATCAGGGCGGGCAAGGTGACAAGCTGGTCGCTGCCAAAAAGGGTTATCGCCGAGAGGTCACCCAGGGACACGATAACGGCCATCAGGAAGGCAAGTGCCAGAGGTTTGCGCAAGACGGGCAGATCGATCAGGAACAGCCGCGCCGTGCCACTTAATCCAAGACTTGAACAGAGCCTGTCATGTCTTTGAACCAGGTCGAGGATTGCCGGGTAGAGCGGCGACCAGACGAAGGGGAGCGCCATGAGGGCGTTGAGAATGATCACCAGCACAACCGCGTAGCGGCTGACGTCGGTGAAGGAACTGAGGCTGACAAACCATCCCGTGGCCAGAACCGCCGGTGGCATGATGAGCGAGGCGAGGCAGGCGAGCGTAATGGCCGCCTTCAAAAGCGAATGCGGTTGCCGTGCTGCTGTTCCGGCCAGCACCCATCCCAGCACAAGGCTGATGCTTGCCGATGCGATGCCGATGAACAGGCTGGTCAGCGTGGCCTGCAACAGGAGGCTGTCGGCGCGGACATTTGCGAGACCAGACAAGACCACGCTGAGGATAGGCGGGAGCACAATCAGGGCGGCCAGTGCGATGGCAGCGCCGTCGCCAAGTCTTGATGACAGTGATCGCCCGTCCCAGCGCCGGGTTCTGGTGAGAGTTAGCGCAAAGACCTGAACCTCCGTGGCAAACCGGCTGGCGACCAGAACCAGAAGGCCGCAGGTCACAAGTTGTGCTAGCGCCAGAATGGAGGCCCGTGCCGGATCAAAATCCAGCCGCAGCGACTGGTAGATCGCCACTTCCAGGGTGGTGGCCTGCGGCCCGCCGCCAAGGATGAGGACCACCGCGAAACTTGCCGTGCACAAGAGGAAGATGAGACTGGCGATACCAGGAATGGCCGAGGCAAGTTGCGGCCATTCGATGAAGCGGAACACCTGTGCCGCCTTGAAATCAAGCTGCGCCGCAAGGCGGAAATTTTCCGCCGGAATGGCCTCAAGCCGCGTCAGCATGAGCCGCACCGCAAGCGGCATGTTGAAGAAGACGTGGGCCAGCAGAATTCCGCTCAGACCATAGATCGATATCATCCCGCCAAACGGACCGCTGGCGCCATAGACGCCGAGGATGCCGAGAATGGCGACGATGGCGGGCAGGGCCAGCGGCAGGGCGAAGATTTTGAGCAAGGCGTCGCGTCCGAAGAAGTGCCGCCGTGCTATGGCCAGCGCCACAGGCAAGGCAATCACCGCGGACAGCAGGGTGGAAAGGGAGGCCTGCTTCAGCGTGAACAGGACCACGCGTGGCAGATAGTCATCATAATGAAATGCCCATTGCCCCAGCCCAAGCCAGAGCAGGGGCAGGAACCCCAGGGCAACGGCTCCCAGAATAAATCCGAGCGCCAGTGCCAGCCCGAGGTTCCTGAACCTCATTTGCTGAGCGCGTTCAGCCATTCATCCATCCAGGCCCGGCGGTTCTTGAAAACCTCGTCGGGTGAAAAGAGCAGCGTCTTTGCCGGCACAACAAGTTTGCCAAAAGCATCCGGCAATGGCGTTGATGTCGCCCCCGCCGGCAGCATCCAGTTGTTGGTGGGGATGATGTCCTGAAACGCCGGAGTCATCATGAACCCTAAGAACTTCTGCGCCAGCGCCTTTTCTGGAGACGCCTCAATCAGGCCCGCCACTTCAATCTGCAGGTAATGCCCCTCGCTGAAGGACGCCGCCTGATAGCGCGCGGTATTCTCGGCCACCATGTGATAGGCCGGAGACGTGGTGTAGGACAGCACCATGGGCGCCTCGCCCTTGGTGAACAGGCTATAGGCCTCGCTCCAGCCCGGCGTGATGGTGAGGATGCGCGGCTGCAGTTTTTTCCACATGTCTGCGGCCTTGTCGCCGTAAACCGCTTTCATCCACAGCAGGAAACCAAGCCCCGGTGTTGATGAGCGGGGATCTTCCAGCACGATCTTTTGCGTGGGATCGCCGTTGATGAGTTCATCCAGGCTCGTTGGTGGCGATGGCATCTTCTCCGTGTCATAAACCACGGCGAAATGGGCGAAGTCATAGGGCATGAAGTATTCATCGCTCCACGCCCCGGGCGTTTTTGCCAAGCCCACGTCCACGCCATGCTTGCCAAACAGTCCCGTCCCGATGGCTTCCGCCGTCAGGCTGGTATCAAGGCCCAGAACGAGATCCGCCTTGGTGTTGGCCCCTTCCAGCTTGAGGCGGTTGAGCACGGCGACGCCATCGCCGAGCGCTACCCATTCAATGGTGCAGCCGCAGGTCGCCTCGAAGGCCGCCTTGACCTTGGGTCCTGGCCCCCATTCGGCAACGAAGCTTTCATAGGTGTAGACCGTCAATGTCTCCTTGGCCTGGGCCAAGGAAGCGAACATGAGTGAAGCGATCAGTGTGCTGAATAATCTGAGCATAATACCTCCAGTCAAATCCGGATGGAGGCAGGGAACGGGAGGATTCCTGTTCCGCTCGCAATCCCTCCGCCGGCATAATCCGGATCAGGTTCAGCGGGTTGGAGCAGATTGCCCCTCTCAGCCGCGTTGGCGGCACCCCGTTGAGAGCAGAAACAGGCCTAAACTTATGGGCGTGATCTTTCAAGTTGTTTTTGCTACATGGCTGGCATGTCCCGTTTTGTCATACTTCTTGGCGGCGATCTCACGGTAACTCCGCGCTTGCGCCGGCAGATTGCCGGTGGGCGCTCCATTGCCGCCGATAGCGGCATGAAACATGCCGGTGCCCTGGGCGTTCACCCGGAGCTTTGGGTGGGCGACTTTGACTCGGCTGGCTCCGAGCTTCTGCTGGATTATGCCCACGTGCCGCGCCAGTCCTACTCCTCCGACAAGGATGCCACCGATGGCGAGATTGCTGTGGCCGCCGCCCTGAAACTGGGAGCCACCGAAATCATTCTCCTGGGCGGGCTCGGCGGCCAAAGCGACCATGCCACGGCCCATCTCGGGCTTGCCCTGCATCTGGCCCAATCCGGCCAGCGCTGCTTTATTTCAAATGGCGGCGAAGAGGCCTATCCGCTCATTGCGGGTTCCTATGACTTTGACTTCGGCCCCCAGAGCCGCCTCAGCATCATTCCGTGGAGCGACATCAAGGGCCTTGATCTCACCGGCGTGAAGTGGCCGCTCAAGGGTAAGACGCTGGCCCTCGGCACCAGCTTCACCATGTCGAATGTTGCCCTTGGGCCGGTGAAGCTGGCTTTCTCTTCGGGCATTGCCATAGCCATAGCCTATCCAACGCAGACGGACTGACATGCAAATCACCATTGAGCACCTCAATTGGCGGGGCGAGGGCGTGGGCGATGGCCAGACCTTCCGCAATGTGCTGGCTGGTGAAACGGTTGACCCGGCCACGGGACAGGTCGTGCAGGCTTCACCCGAACGTATTGCACCGTTCTGCAAATACTTTGTAAAATGCGGCGGCTGCCAGCTGCAACACTGGCAGGAGGCTCCCTACCGGGCGTGGAAGAAAACTCTTGTTGCAAGCGCGCTTCAAAAACGTGGGCTCGACTTTCCCGTGGGCGACATCATCGATGCCCATGGGGCAGGGCGGCGGCGTGTCAGCCTTCATGTGCGGCGCTGGGACGGCGTGGTCACTGCGGGCTTCATGGCCGCGCGCAGCCATGATCTGATCGACATTGACCAGTGCCCTATTCTTGTTCCGGCGCTGCTGGGTGCGCCGGAAATCGCCCGCAAGCTCGGTGCAAAACTGGGCGATTGCGATGTCTCTTTCACCGCCGCCGACAATGGGCTCGATGTCACGATCAAAGCGGAACGCAAAATCGCCGACGAACAAATGCCAAGGCTGGCAGGTCTCGTGGCGGAACTCAATCTGGCGCGATTGAATATCAATGGAAACCTGGTTGCCATGCGTGTTGCTCCCATCGTCTCCATTGGCAAGGCGCTCGTGCAGGTTCCGCCGGGGTCCTTCCTGCAGGCCACGAAGCTGGGTGGAGAGACGCTTGCAAATCTGGTTGTCGCCGCTCTGGGAAAATCCAAATCCGTGGCCGATCTCTTCTGCGGCGTCGGCCCTTTCGCGTTCCGCGTCGCGGAGCAGGCAAAGGTCACGGCCGTCGACAGCGACAAGCAGGCGATCGCCGCTTTGGCTCAGGCCGCGCGCCTGGCCAGCGGACTCAAGCCCCTGAAGGCTGAAGCACGCGATCTGATGCGCGAGCCGCTGGTTGCCAATGAGTTGAAAGAATTTGATGCAGTGGTGTTTGATCCGCCCCGCGCGGGTGCCGAAGCCCAGGCCAAGCAGCTGGCGAAATCAGCGGTGAAAACAATTGTCGCCGTGTCCTGCGATCCCGCCAGTTTTGCGCGGGATGCGGAAATACTGATGGGTGGCGGCTACAAGATAAGGTCACTCACCGCCGTCGACCAGTTCAAGTGGACCTCCCACGTGGAAATTGTGGGAAGTTTCAGCCGTTAGTCCTTGGCGCGTTCCACATAGGCGCCGTCGGCGGTTTCCACCACGATGCGGGTGCCGGCAGCGATGTGGGGTGGAACCAGGGTGCGCACGCCATTGGACAGCAGCGCGGGCTTGAAGGAGGAAGACGCCGTCTGGTTCTTGATGGCAGGTTCAGTTTCCATGATTTCCAGCGTCACGCGCTGGGGCAGTTCGATGGAAATCGGCGCGCCATTGAACAGGGCGATCTGGCATTCCATGCCTTCCTGCAGATAGGGCGCAGAGTCGCCCACCATATCGGCGTTGAGGCTGATCTGCTCGAAGTTCTCGGGGTTCATGAACACATACATGTCGCCATCCTTGTAGAGATAGCCGTGGGTCACGGTTTCCACGAAGGCGCGCTCCATGGCATCCGTCGTCTTGTAGCGCACCACGGTCTTCACCCCGTCGGAAATGCGCCGCATGTCGATGGTGGTCGTTGGCGTGCCCTTGCCGGGATGCATGCTTTCCGACTTGAGAACAATGTAGAGCTTGCCGTCCTCGTGCTCGATGACATTGCCCTTGCGGACGCCGCTTGCGATAACCTTGACCACTTTGTGAAACTTTCATGAATTGCTGATTTGGGTTGGCGGGGGTATTAGCAGCCCCCAGTGATTAAGCCAACCCCTGAGGGAACCTGCGGGAAAATGAAGATTTCACCATGGTTTACGCCGGAAAAGCACAGGGACAGGCGGCCCTTTCTGCTGGCCCGGAACCGCATTGTGGCGGGCTTGCGGAACTGGTTCGACCAGCGCGGATTCCTGGAGGTTGATTGCGCTGCCCTGCAGGTTTCCCCCGGCAATGAAACCCATCTGCACGCCTTTGCCACCGACCTCATCCAGCCCGATGGCGCCCGGGAGCGCCGCTATCTCCACGCTTCGCCGGAATTTGCCTGCAAGAAGCTGCTGGCGGCAGGTGAAACCCGCATTTTCAGTATGGGGCATGTCTACCGTAACCGCGAACGCACGGTCACCCATTCCCCTGAATTCACCATGCTTGAATGGTATCGCGCCAATGAGCCCTATGCCGCCATCATTCAGGATAGCCTTGCGCTGGTGAGCCTCGCTGCGGAAATTTCAGGAACCAAGCAATTCAGCTGGCGGGGAAGGGTGGCCGATCCCCTCGCCGAGGCCGAATGGCTGAGCGTTGCCTGGGCCTTTGAAAAATATGCGGGGGTTGACCTGCTGGCAACGCTCGACGGAAACAAATCTGACCGCAATGGGTTGGCCAAACAATGTCCCGTGCATTTCACCGACAGGGATTCCTGGTCCGATATTTTCAGCCGCATCCTGGTTGAAAAAATTGAGCCCAATCTCGGCAAAGGTGCTGCAACCGTGCTCTATGAGTATCCCGCCGTTGAAGCAGCGCTCGCCCGTGTCTGCGCCCATGACGCGCGCGTCTCCGAACGCTTTGAGCTCTATGCCTGCGGTGTCGAACTCGCCAACGGCTTCGGCGAACTCACCGACCCGGTGGAACAGCGCCGCCGTTTCCAGGCCGACATGGATCTGAAGGAAAAGCTCTATGGCGAACGCTATCCCATTGATGAGGAGTTGTTGGAAGCATTGAAACTCATGCCGCCAGCCTCCGGCGTGGCGCTGGGACTGGACCGCCTCGTCATGCTGGCAACGGGGGCAACAAGGATTGACCAGGTGCTGTGGACCCCGGTCGCCTGAGGACGGCTGAAACAGGAATATTTAAGGCTTTAGCAGCACGCAGTTAGGAGCATTTTTGGGCGGCGAGCAATTGTTATTGCCGGTAATGGCAACAAGCGGAAAAATGCTCGTAATTAACCCCATTCTGGCATCCTTCCAGAGTACGGGCACATTCATTGAACTCGGCGGGGCCATTTCCATTTCGACCAGCAGTTCTTCTGAAATTCCCATCTGCTTCAGGTAAGGCACAAGTATGCCCCGCAGCCGTTTATCCAAACCAATTTTTTCGTAGGATTTTATCCTTTTGCGTCCGGTAATCTTGCGACTGATGAGCTTCTTCTTGCCATTTACGATGCGGTATGTTTCGCGGTAGCTGATTTTCTCCTGATAATACGTCGTGCGTGCTTGATGTACGCCCAATAGGGCGGAGGGTCCGGCAATCCGTTCAATTCCTCCCGCCAGAACCAATGGACACGCCGAGAAACAAAAGCTGGATTCATCTCGGGCAATGCCCCGATAAACTCCCTTTTGTAATTTAGGCAATTTGCAGGTCTTGTTCGCAGGATTGCAACCTTCGTAACGTGTAATGCCAACTCCGGTGCTGAGTTGCCGCTTGCGTATCATGCGCCCCATCTCGATTGCCGCGTGCATATCTCCACCGGGTGAATTGATTACGACAGGAAGCCTGAGATTGCCGAGTTTTTCCAATTTTTTCTCGAATTGAACGGCTGTTGCACCGGTTATAGTACCTTCCGCAGCTATCCACTGCGGGCAGTTTGGTTCACAGCCGAGTTTGCTGCTGCGCACAATGGCAAATGTCATTGGATTGGCTTCATTTGAAGCGGCGCGCACATGATCCGGTTCCAAAACTGCCGCAGCCATGACAACAAAGCATGTGATGAAGATACTTGATATGTGTAACCAATGCTTGGTTACGGTCATGACTTGCTCCCCTTTGTGCCGTTATTCATAAGTTGGTCCTGTTGAGGTTTTGGCGCAGGTTGGAACGGTTTGCAAATTCCGTTGATGTGGGAGCCCCTAGGTTGACGGCAGAAAATATTTATTCCTAACCCTCTTGACTCGTTCCTATTATAGGAA
>JBAVOA010000125.1:0-6216 GCA_049691635.1 Aestuariivirga sp.
CCACCCGCCTCATCCTTGGAATGGATGGCGGCGCGGTCATTCCAGTTGGCGAGATTGACTTTGAGGTAATCGGTCATGGCGGTGGTCCTAAAGAAAAAGGCCAGCATTCCTGCTGGCCTTTGACAAATACATGAGCAGGAAAATTACTTCTTTTTGCCGCTTGCCTTGGCTTCCGCCTTGGCCTTGGTCTTGGTTTCCGCATTGGCGGCGGCGCTGGCGGCGGCTGCGGCAGCGACTTCCATGTCAATCTGGTTTTCCATCTCGCTCGCGCGGCGCTCGACAATGCGGGCCGACTTGCCAGTGCGGTCACGCAGGTAATAGAGCTTGGCGCGGCGCACTTCGCCACGGCGCACCACCTTGATCGAGTCGATCAGCGGGGAGTAGACCGGGAATACGCGTTCAACGCCTTCGCCATAGGACATCTTGCGGACGGTGAAATTTTCATTGATGCCGCCGCCGGAACGGGCGATGCAAACGCCTTCATAGGCCTGTACACGGGTGCGTTCGCCTTCGACGACCTTGACGTTGACGATGACGGTGTCGCCGGCGGAAAATACCGGCACGGCGCGCTTGGCGGCAATGATGGCCACCTGCTCTTTTTCGAGCTGTTGAATGATGTTCATGACGAGATATCCTTTAAGGTTGGGCGGGCTATAGCGGGAACAGCTTCATAAATCAATTCTTATCGCCATCATATTTCGCCCACAGGTCCGGCCGCCTGGCCTTGGTTAAGGCCTGGCGCTGTCGGCGTTTCCAGAGGGCAATGGCCTTATGGTCGCCGGAGAGAAGAATCTGTGGGATTTCAAGATCTTCCCAGAGGCGCGGCCTAGTATAGTGGGGATGTTCGAGAAGCCCATCCTCGAAGCTTTCCTCCTGGCCCGATTCGACTTTTCCCATGACGCCGGTGAGGAGGCGGACCACGGCATCAAGCAGGGCAAGGGCCGCGGGTTCGCCGCCCGAGAGGACGAAGTCGCCAAGCGAGACTTCAATGAGATTGCGCTTTTCAATGACGCGTTCGTCAATGCCTTCAAAACGGCCGCAGACAATGAGGCAGCCCGGTCCTGCGGCCAATTCACGGACAAATTCCTGGGTGAGCGGTTTGCCGCGCGGACTCATCAGCAGGCGCGGGCCCGCATGGGGAGCGGCATCAATGGCTGCCGCCAGAATGTCGGGTTTCAGCACCATGCCGGCCCCGCCGCCCGCGGGATGGTCGTCCACGGTGCGGTGCTTGTCGGTGGCGGAGTTGCGGATGTCGCGTGCGTCGAGCGACCAGATGCCGTCGCTCAAGGCCTTGCCGGCCAGAGAAATGCCAAGAGAGCCCGGAAACATTTCGGGGAAAAGGGTGAGAATGGTGGCGGCGAAGGTCATTCCTTCTCGCTTTCATCCAAATAGCCTTCGGGAAGTGTCACGGTGATCCTGCCAGTGCTGAAATCATCCCCTGGCACGAAGGCCCTGGAAAAGGGAAGGAGCACGGTTTCCGCATGGCCATCGACCGCCACTTCCAAGAGGTCGCCTGCGCCATAGTTCGGCATGGCGACAAGTTTTCCCAAGGGATTGCCATTCTCCAGAACCACATCGAGCCCGATGAGATCATGGGCATAGGTCTCGCGGTCCTTGAGTTTTGGAAGTTTCTCACGCGCCACAAAAAGCTCAATGCCCTTGAGCGCTTCGGCGGCATTGCGATCGGCCACACCTTTGAGGCTGGCGATGAAATGATCCCTGGCAGGTTTGAGTTTTGCGATCTCAAACACCTGGCCGGAGGAAGAATGCAAGGGGCCGTAGCGGCCAACGCTCGAGGGATCCGAGGTGAAACTTTTCAATTTCACCTCGCCCCTGATTCCGTGGGCACCCACAATCACGCCAACGAGAACCTGATCGCGCGGAGTGCCCATCGCCCATCTTATGCCTGTGGGGCCTCGGCGGCTGGTGCCTCTGCGGCAGCTGCGGCGGCAGCGGCAACCTTGGCAGCAGCATCGGCCTGCAGCTTCTCGCGCTCAATGCGCTTCTTGCCGGGAAGGGCCTTCTGCGGATTGTTGCGGGCTTCGCGCTTCTTGATGCCTGCCTTGTCGAGGAAGCGCAGCACGCGGTCGGTCGGCTGGGCGCCCTTCTTCAGCCATTCGGCGGCCTTGGCTCCATCGAGCTTGACGCGGGCTTCATCGGTTTTGCCGAGCATCGGGTTGAAGGCGCCGATCACGTCGATGAACTTGCCATCACGGGGCGCGGCATGGTCGGCCACCACGATGTGGTAGTAGGGGCGCTTCTTGGTGCCTGCGCGCGCAAGCCTGATTTTCATTGCCATGTCTCATTACTCCTTAAATGTTCGAGATCATCGTTTTTTACCCGGAAGGCCCGGGAATCCTTTGAAGGGTGCATTGCCGCCGAGGCCGGGAAGGCCGCCGCCAAGGCCTGGGAGCGACTTGGGCATTTCAGGCAAGCTGCCGCCTGCCATCATGTCTTTCAGGTCAGCGGGAATTGCGTTGGGGTCCATTGCCGCCAGTTCGGCCTGCATCTTTTCAAGTTCGGCCGCATCGGGGGCACCCTTGCCGCCCATCAGCTTGCCGAGCATGCCCTTGCCCTGGCCCATCTGCTTCATCATGGTGGCCATCTGCATATGCATTTTGATGAGCCGGTTGATTTCCTCAACCTTGGTGCCGGAGCCCGCCGCCACGCGCTTCTTGCGCCGCGCATCCATGACTTTCGGGTTGCGCCGCTCATAGGGCGTCATGGAGGAAATGATCGAGACCTGGCGCTTCAGCACGCCGTTATCGAGACTGGCGCCGTCCATCTGTTTCTTGATCTTGCCCATGCTGGGCAGCATGTTCATCATGCCCGCCATGCCGCCCATCTTCTGCAACTGCTTGAGCTGCTCGGAGAGGTCGTCGAGATCGAAAGCGCCCTTCTTCATGCGCTCGGCGATCTTGCGGGCCTTGTCATGGTCGATGTCCATGGCGGCGCGTTCGACGAGGCTCACCACGTCGCCCATGCCGAGAATGCGTCCCGCTCTGCGCGAGGGGTGGAAATCCTCAAGGCCTTCGAGCTTTTCGCCGGTGCCCATGAGCTTGATAGGCTTGCCGGTGACCGCGCGCATGGAAAGGGCGGCACCGCCGCGGCCATCGCCATCGATGCGGGTCAGCACAATGCCGGAAATACCGATCTTTTCATCGAAGGCGCGGGCGAGGTTCACGGCATCCTGGCCGGTGAGGGCATCGGCCACCAGCAGGGTTTCATTGGGCTTGCAGATATCGCGCACGGCTGCGGCTTCGGCGAGGAGTTCCTCGTCGATGTGAAGCCTGCCGGCGGTGTCGAGCATCACCACGTCGAAGCCGGCGATGCGGGCCTCCGACATGGCGCGCTTGGCGATTTGGGTCGGCGTCTCGCCCTTGACGATTGCGAGGGTTGCGACCTTCACCTGGGTGCCTAGAATGGCGAGTTGTTCCTGGGCGGCGGGGCGGCTGGTGTCGAGGGAGGCCATCAGCACTTTGCGCTTCTCGCGTTCCTGCAGGCGTTTGGCGATCTTGGCGGTGGTGGTGGTCTTGCCGGAGCCCTGCAGGCCGACCATCAGAATGGCAACGGGCGGTGCGGCGCGGAGGTTGAGGGCGGATTGATCGCTCCCCAGGGTTTCCACCAGCACGTCGTGGACGATCTTCACCACCATCTGACCGGGCTTGATCGATTTGACGATCTCGGCGCCCACGGCGCGTTCCTTCACCTTGTCGATGAAGGCGCGGACCACTTCGAGGGCCACATCGGCCTCAAGCAGGGCGCGGCGTACTTCGCGCATGGCCGCATCGACATCGGCCTCCGACAGCGCACCACGGCCGGTGAGCTTGTCGAAGATGCCTGACAGGCGATCGCTTAAGGTTTCAAACATCCAGTCTCTCTCTTTGCCAAAAGTCCAAACGAAAATGACACCCGGAAACGATACTCGTTGCCGGATGTTGGCCGCTTTAAATCCCGAAACACGTAGGTTTCATCGCATAAAGTGGCGCCAGATCGTTTAGACGTCTGACGGAATGGAAGGGGACATAGGGGAAACGGGGGGAGAAGTCAAATTTAGTCGTTTTGACTTTTACTTAATCTTATATGTCATCCAAATGTCGGCCAATAAACTCTGTTGACGAAAGCCATGCACTGCGAATTTCGTTGGTCTCTGGGTCCCGATACCATGCTGGTCCCCATCTCTTATCGAAATTCCATTCCCATGCCACACGACGCCCCTTTTGAAAATGTGTTCGTGTACTGGGAAAAATTCTCAGATTTTTTCTGGCACCTCCGGGTGATTCAGTTTCTAAAATAATTCCCTTTCCGTCAGTCACTAGAGTTTTGCATTCGGGGTCGGCGTATAGCGCCGTACTTGGACTGTAAACTACGTTTGTTTCATGCGGCATGGCCTGAAGGGCCTTGAGAATTGTCAAACCAGAATCTATTGCACGCAGGACATCATCTGTGTCCGCCTCTCCGCCATGTATAAGCCGACTTCTTGCCTCCCAAAAATTCTTGAGAGAACCCTGCACATGACGCGGGAGGCCAAAGGTTTTGTCTAGTTCAACAATGGCTTTAGACAATGGAATAAATTTGCGATCACCCAAATATCCGGTGCTTGCAAGAATTTGGCGAGTAATTTTTTCCAATTCAACTGCGAGGAGGATTAAGGCAGTTTTCGGAGATTTAGCTGCTTCACTGATAATCTGTTGAATTACTGATTGCTGTTCCGGCGTTGGTGTTGGCTCACTCGATTGTGAAGCAGGTAGTGCCGCCACCTCATTTTCTACGGCAGCTGCAGACATATCCAAGCGAGTGAGAGATTCCTGCAATTCAAATTCTTGACCAAGGAATTTTCCGCGCTTTAGTCGTGCAACTAAATTGGCAATCTGAGACCGGAATATGTAAAGCGCTGTAAACGCAAATGCTGGCCACAACAACGCGGCAATTGCATGAAGTAAATCAGCAAACGCAGCCATTAGGCACCCGGGTTAGAATAATCGAATTCATACGTTCTAGTCTTACCGCTTGATCTCAAATTGAGCAATCCTGATCAAATCGCCCTCTCAAGAATCCCCTACATCTCCCCGCGTCCTTGTGAGAGAATTTGACCATGACACCGGTTGGCAAAGCGCTGTGGTATATCGAGAGCCATTTCAACGAGGCGATATCGCTGGATGATATCGCAGGCGTTGCGGGGGTTTCGCGGTTTCACCTGTCGCGGGCTTTCAGCGTGGCTACGGGGTTTTCGATCCTCGCCTATATCCGGGGCCGCAGGCTTACGGAGGCAGCGCGGAAGCTGGCTGGTGGCGCACCCGATATTTTATCGGTGGCGCTTGAGGCCAGCTATAATTCCCACGAGGCGTTCACCCGTGCCTTCGGCCTGCAATTCGGCATGACGCCGGAATCTTTGCGGAGCCTTGGCACTCTCGAAAACCTCGAACTTGTGGAGCCTAGTCCCATGTCTCAATCATCCAAAAAAACCAAACTCGAAAACCCGCGCATGGTGGAGGGAAAGCCCCTGCTGGCGGCGGGCCTCAGCCAGCGTTCCTCGGACAACAAGGGCATGCCCGCCCAGTGGCAGCGCTTTGTGCCTTATCTTGGGAATATCCCGGGCCAGATGGGGCGCAAGGCTTACGGCGTTCTCTATAATGGCGATGACAGCGGCAATATCGATTACATGTGCGGCGTTGAAGTGAAGGATTTTTCCGACCTGCCGGCGGGCTTTTCATCCTTGCGCATCCCCGGGCAATACTACGCGGTGTTTCCGCACCGCGAGCATATCTCAACCATTCAGAGCACCTGGATGGGGATTTTCAATGACTGGATACCCGCGTCCGGACATGAGCTTGCCGATGGCCCGGAGTTTGAGCTCTATGGCGAAGATTTTGACGGCGTGAAGGGCATCGGTACGGTCGAAATCTGGGTGCCGATTAAAAAGTGAGACTAATGGGCGGCGGCGGGCATGAGGTCCTTCGCCGCCCGGTTTTCGCGCAGCATGAAGACCATCAGGCCTGCCAGAATTGCCGTGCCAAAAGCCACCCACCACATTTCAGTGTAGCGGGCAAAGAGGTCGAAGAGGTAGCCGCCGAGGAATGCGCCCAGCGCGCCGCCCAGAGCGTGGCCGCCGGAGATTAATCCCATGGCGAGGCCCATGATCTTTAGGCCCAAGTGCGAGGCCACGAGGCTGGCGGTGGGCGGCACGGTGGAATAGTCGAAGATGCCGTAGATGAC
>JBAVOA010000126.1:0-3172 GCA_049691635.1 Aestuariivirga sp.
CTTTTTCAGACCCGGCGTTGAATTAATTTTCTGGCGGGTAGTATCCTTTATCAGTCCTGCCAACATCATTGATCCGCCGCTCGGAAGTTCAATCACGGTGTCCGTGCTACGCGAATCGAAGCTTGGATTGTTGACAGAGCCACCAGAACCAATCTCACTCACATCAGTATGTATTTTCAGGTTGATGCGACCCTCGGAGAGAACCAGGGGCGTGAAATCAAGTGAAACACCGAAGTCTTTGTATTCTGTACTGCAAGTAATGCCCGACCCGCTGCCTGTGCATGTTTGTATCGGAAATTGACCACCGGCATGGAACTTGGCAGGCTGACCGGAAATTGACGTCAAATTGGGTTCCGCAAGGGTTTTGAGAACCCCTTCACTTTCCATTGCACGAACAACGGCTGTTAGGCTATTTGCGCCATCAGTGGCGACAGCCTTGGCGCCGGTTACGCCCGCAAGGGAACCGATGCTTGTGAGATTGAAAGCAAATTTTCCGATGGACAGTAGCGCCTGAAGATCAACTCCAAACTGCTTGATCACATCGCGCTGCACTTCAACAATGCGCACCTTCAGCATTACCTGGTCTTCGCCGGTAATTTTGATCGTGTTAATAACACCCGACTTTTCACCGTTGTCGGAAGGGACCTTTTCGGTCTGACGGGTGGTAAATTTCCAAGCAATATCTTCGGCCAATTTTGCTTCTGCCGCATTGGGCGCCGTACCCCCGAGGATGTAGCTGTTGTGTATCGAATCAACGGTAATCTTGGTCCCCGGAATGCTTCTCCTGATAAGCTCCTGAAGACCTTGACTGTCCACGGCAACCTCCAAGTCGAGGTTGAGGATTTGCTGCCCGCTCTTGTCAAAGAAGAAAATGTTGGTCTGTCCGACGGTTCGGGCAAAAAGATAAGCGGTATTCTTTGAGCGAACCACGGCATCCACGATTTCCGGATTGCCCACGATGACATCATGGGCTTGGGCGGGAAGACGGATCACTATGGATTTGTTCAATCCAATGCGCACGAAGTGTCCAGAGTTTTCGTCAGCGGCCTGAACATCATCCAAATCGCTGGCCGCAGCAGTACTTTGCAGCACGACGCCGGCAACAGGCAACATGACCAGCGAACTGAACAGCAATGCCGCCAGTTTCAGTCCCATGCCGTTTGATTTGAGTTTCGATGACTTTTTAATTCTGAACAACATGACTTTATGCCTCAACGAGTAGCGGAGTAGGATTCGACGCCGTAACGCACGAAGAGTGTGTCGCCGCCGCCTTTTTTCTGGCCCGAATACCTTTCGGAAAGTTTCGGACCTTCTTTTTCCATGCTCTTGCCATCATTTTCGGCAATTGAGCGCAATGCTAGGGAGAGTTCGCCAACCGACTCGATCATGGCGATGATCTCGGACTGACGGGGGTCCAGTTCAAGAGTTGCGGTCTTTCCCTCGGCGACGGTCACCGTGTCGGTTTCCTTGTCCTGCCGGTAGGTTTGATTGATGGCGAGGACACGCACATTGGAAATTGCGATTTCACTGGTCACGATCTTGTCCGAGCCCTGCGGGTTATCCATTTTCTTGGTAAGAATGACATCAACCCGGTCATTTGGAAGAATGAAGCCGCCTGCACCGGAATGTTCAGACACAGCGACCGAGATCGCACGCATGCCCTTGGGAAGGATGGCGCTCATAAAACCCGATTGGCCAGGCAGCACCAATTTCTTTTCCAGGATTGTCTCGCCTTCATAAATTGTGATTCGCGCCCGGGCGGAGAGATACTCCTCCCTTGCATCGGGTTTTTCATCCTTGGTGATCATAGGGTCGGTAACATTTTCCACGGGCCATGGTTTCCAGGATGTCGAGCCGTCAACGAAACGCTCGCCCATGTTGATGTCTTTCGACGCGGTCAGAACATCAACCGTCTTGACCTTGTTGATTTCAACAATTTCCTTGTCGGGCTTCTGACCGATGAATCCTTTGGCCAGAAGACCGGCCATGACGGCTGAACCGAAAGCCAGACCGAATATCACAATGCGCGTTTTACTCATTTCGAACCCTTACCTTGCGCACTTGGCGCCAATTGGAACTCAGACTTTCGGACGGAATGGTCAAATTTAGGTTAATGACCGACAGATTGATGTTGCCCTATTAACCAGACGCCACCATCCACCAACTTTGGGGAAATGCCAGAATGGCACCTATTGCAAAAGCATAGCCGTATGGAACGTTTGGTTTCAGACCCAAGAATTTTTTTGACCAAGGGTCATCGTTAAGTTCCAAACTCATCGAAATGACTGACCACAAGCCAACACAAATCGCCAAAACACCTCCGGCCATCACAGTGAATGCCAAAAACGGCAGGGCCTGCGAACTCCCGAACCAGATTCCTGCCGCAGCCATCAGTTTTGCGTCACCCCCGCCAAACAACCCGGCGGAAAAAAGCACAAAGCCAAAAATAAACAGGATGACGCCGGTGAGCACGTGAAGACCAAATGTCTCAAGCGGCATTCCGGTTGCCCAGGCCAGAGGAAAAAATGACCCGAAAATCATGAGATTCAACCAATTGGGAATGCGAAGTGACAAGGCATCGCCCGCCCCAGCAATGATCATGAGGAGTGGAAAAATCGAAATCGAAAGAAAATGTATCATGCTTCCCCAAGCTGTTTTCAGGCAATTGGAACTGTGGCCCGAAACAATCATCACATGCCCGGTGTAAAGACGGAGTTAACCTTGCCAAATGATTACATAAAAAAGAACCACCGGACCAAAGTCCGATGGTTCAATTTTCAAATGATATTTACAAGGCCAGCTAATCCGGCCCTGAAATATCAGATTATTTCATGGCGTTCAGGCCGGTGGAAAGCTTACCGAACACGCCCGATACAGCGGTCGCCAAGATCGGCATAACAACCACAAGCATCAAGCCCATGGCAGCAGCAATGAGGCCGTACTCGATAGCTGTTGCGCCGGATTCGTCGTTGATGAACTTCTTCATTATAAATCTCCAAGATTACTCTACAGCACCTGGCTTCTCAATATCGGTGCTTCATGCGCCGTATCCGTAAGCCATGTGAAGACCTTAACCTCCATCCATTAACGCCAAGTAAATCTCCTTCGCCGGGCGAATATTAGCCAGCTCTTCGCACTGTTTTGGTTATCAAACCAACGTATTATTCTTTAC
>JBAVOA010000127.1:0-3065 GCA_049691635.1 Aestuariivirga sp.
GCTGGCCGACCCGGAGCTTTTCGGGCGCGATCCCAAGGCCTTTGAAAAAATCATGACCCGCCACGAAAACGCGAAGTCGGAAATCACAGCGGCTGAGCACCAGTGGCTGGAACTCGAAATGATGCGGGAAGAACTGGAAACGAACTAGCGCTACCAGCCGCCCCCGCCGCCGCCGCCGCCGCCACCGCCGGACGAGCCTCCGCCGCCTGAAAATCCGCCGCCGGAACTTGAACTCGATCCCGGTGCCTGTGCTGCGGAGGCGGCACTTGTGGCAAGGCCCGAACCCAAGCTTTCCGTGAAGCCTCCCATGTTGCCGGAATTCCAGTTGCTGCCTGAGTACCAGACCGGTGCCGCAGCACCCGCCAGTGCGGCGGCGGCCAGCACGGCGGTGAACTTATCGTTCCACTCGTTCTCGCAATCCAGAGCCAGAGCATAGGGCAAATAGCGTTCGAA
Source organism: Aestuariivirga sp. (assembly GCA_049691635.1). GTDB lineage: Bacteria > Pseudomonadota > Alphaproteobacteria > Rhizobiales > Aestuariivirgaceae > Aestuariivirga. The sequence goes on from JBAVOA010000127.1 coordinate 454, forward strand.
AAGCTCAGGGGTCTTTTCCGGCGGGTTCAAGACTTTCAGGCGCTCTTCTTCGGCAGTGGCCATATACATCCGGAAGCCCTCAAGCTGGTCCAGCACCTTGCGGCCTGAAAGGGTTGGGGCGCGCAGCAGGCGGTAAAACACCAAATTCATGATGCCAAGGCCGATGGCCGTGCCCACCAGCATCACGATGCCCGGCGACAGGGATTTGGAGAAGATCATGAAAACCGGCACGGCCACGCCGGCAATGCCGAAGGGGATCAAAAACAGGAGTGATGCCGCAGAACTCATCTTCGTGATCAAGCCACGGCCACTGATGATGCCTTTGATCGAACTCCAGGCAATGGTGAGAATAACACCCCACCAGATGCCGGACCAGCCCGCCGCAAACAGGCCCGCGAAACTATCCTTCTCCGGCATCAGCAGAACCGATAGCAGGAGGCCAGCAATGGAAAGTGCAGCACCCGCCCAGAACCAGCCGATATTGCGCACAAAGACCGAACCCTCAAACTCCCGCGTCAGGGCATCTTCCAGTTTCTCCTTCATCATGCCGATGGCGGCGTGGTTTGAGTTCTCCAACGCGGTAGTTCCGGAAGGTGTTGCGCTGAACAGGGTATTTTCCGCCGAGGTCAGGGCGGGGCCTTGCGCCTGCAGCTTGGTGATTTCATAATCACCATCCTGGTCGGCAATTTTCAAACGCCCCTTGACCGCAAGGCCCACAAGGGCCGCGGCGAAGGCCTTCTGGTCAAAGTTCTGCTTCCAGATGAACCTGCAGCCTGCCGGGCCAAGGGCCGGCGGCGGTGCAAAAAGGGGAACAACAACGCCGCGCGGCGGATCGCGACCAACCCTTGTCCAAGCATAGAAGTAGAACAAGCCAACGCCCGCAAGTGTCGCAAGCAGGCCGATGAAGCCGGCATTGTCACGCAGGAACCAGGAATATTTCTGCGCATTGCTTGGGGCGGCGACAATGCCCTTCTGCCAGGCAACCGCAATTGTCATGCCTTCGCCAGTACCAAACTCCCGCGTGGAAACGGCGCGATACTCACTGCCGGTGGCGCTGAGAACCTTGAAATCATGGCCGTCTTCACCCTGATAGCCCGTATAGGCTGAGTGCTGGATGATTTTGGCACCAGCCGGGAGGTGCACGATGGCTGTTGCCTCTTTGATCGGAAGGGTCCAGCCATTGCCGGTCACATTCCAATAGAGCTCGTCATAATAGGCAAAGAAGCCGAGTTGCCGCGTGGTGCGGTATCTGATCTCATAGGTGTGAAGGCCATAGGACACGAAGGTATCGGCACTTCCAATGCGGATGCGCTTGCCATTGGAGAGACCCTCAATGGCATAAGGTTCACTGCGCCCGTCGCGTTTGACCGAGACCACATCGAAGCCAACGACAACCCGAATGCCGTTCCGGTCCGTGTAGGTGGTGGGAAAATCGCGCAGGATCCCATGCCTGATCTCCCGCGATTCGGCGTTGACCACGATCTGTTCGGTGACATCGACGGAGCCATCGGCGTTGACCTGCGCGTCACTTGTGAAACGCTCGATCCGCTCCTCCGCCTGAACTCCGGAGTTGAGGACAACCAGCGCCAACAGGGCGAAAAAGAAGGCGCGCATGGCCGTTGGCCTATTTCTTGAAATCAACTTTGGGCACTTCGCGCGCCACAGCATCGCCAATCTCGAAGAACTCGGCACCCGTGAACTTGAAGAAGTTGGCAACGACATTGCTGGGGAAGGACTGTATCATGGTATTGAGATTGCGCACCGCCCCATTGTAGTAGCGCCGCGAGAGCTGGATTTCATCCTCGATGCCGGACAGCTTGTCCTGCAGGTCGCGGAAATTCGCGTCTGCCTTCAACTCGGGATAGGCTTCGGCCACCGCAAAAAGTTTGCCGAGGGCTGCACTCATGGCCTGCCCCACGACTGACTGCTCGCCTACCGAACCGCCCGAAATGCTTTTGGCGCGCAGCTCGGCAATATCGCGGAACAGCTTGTCCTCGTGGGCGGCATAGCCCTTGACCGTTTCGATCAGGTTTGGAATGAGATCGGCGCGGCGGCGTAGCTGAACATCAATGCCGCTCCAGCCCTCGGCCACCAGGTTCTTGTTACTGACCAAGGCATTATAGGCGTAAACCAGATAGCCCGCGACAGCGACAACGAGGGCGATGAGACCATAGCCGAAAGTCATTGTTGATTCTCCTGAGTTGCCAAGACGGCAGTTATCGCAGCATTCGGGAAAGTTTGCCAGTCAGGTTTTTTCTGCCATAAAGCCGCTCAATCTTGGGATGAATGAAATCATGACCGAACACCTGCGGGTTCTTCGCCCGGCCCCGAATGTTTATGCGTTCTACGACGGCCGCGTCGAAGGCTATCGCTTTGCCCCGGGTGCCAACTGGGTGGATGATGGCGCCCTCTCTCTCGGTATTGCAAGCTATGCCATCGTCGATGGTGAGGACGCCCTGATTTATGACACGCATATTTCGGTTGAACATGCGGCCTTCATCCGGAAGACCCTGGCCGACAGCGGCGTGAAGAATTTCACGGTGGTGCTCAGCCACTGGCATCTCGACCATGTGGCGGGAACCGCGGCCTTTGCCGATTGTCCGGTCATCGCC
>JBAVOA010000128.1:0-2525 GCA_049691635.1 Aestuariivirga sp.
TCGCCGAATTCCGCACGTGCGGTAAAAGCCTGGCACAGCACATGGGCAAGCCACAACACTACACTCAGTTCAAGGCAAAGAAGTTCGCTCATCGATTTTGCTCCCAGACGATCATGCCTAACATCCTGTCAGGCCGCAGCCACCGCTTGATAGCCTGACAACGCCGGGAAACAATGCACGTCGCAAGTGAATCGCACAATAGGCATGGACAGAACCGGCAGGTCAGCCGCCGGTGCCGGTGGCTTTCAGGCCTTCCGGCTTGCCTACAACGCTCACGATCAAATGGTCGCTGTCAATCAGGCGCTTGGCCTGGGCCTTGGCCTGCTCAAGGGTGACAGCTTCAATCAAGCCGTTGCGCTTATTCACATAATCTATCCCAAGATTCTGCTGCTGGATGCCGAGCAGCTGGCTGGCGATCTTGTCATTGGAATCAAAGCGCAAGGGATAGGAGCCGGTGAGGAAGGTTTTCGTGTCATCAAGTTCGGCCTGGGTTGGCCCTTCGTCAGCCATCTTCTTCAAGGTGTCCTTCACAACGGACAGGGCTTCACCCGCCTTTTCGTTGCGCGTACCCAGAGAGCCCACATAGAGGCCCACATGGTCCATCGGTGAAAGGTTGAACCCAACGCCGTAGGTGAGGCCGCGCTTCTCACGCACTTCGGTGGTCAGGCGCGAGCCGAAACCACTACCGCCCAAGATCTGGTCCATGACAAAGGCCGGAACAAAATCCGGATCATTGCGCAGGATGCCTTCATGGCCAAAGATCACGATGCTCTGGGGGATGTCGCGGTCGATGATGCTGACCACAGGGCTTTTCGCAACCTTGGCGAAAGGGACGGCCGGTGGCGGTTCGGTATTGGGAAGTCCGCCAAATATTTCATCGAGTGCCGCAGACAGGGTGGCCACGTCGATATCGCCGACGACCGCCACCTTCAGGCCCTTGCGGCTGAACAGCAGCCTGTGCATGGCGCGGAGATCGTCGGGGTTAATCGTGGCAATGGATGCGGGCGTGCCATTGGCGCTGCGGGCATAGGGATGGTCGCCCAGCGCCAGTTTCATCCAAGCCCGTGACGCAATCTTGTCCGGGACCTGCTCATCACTCTGTGCCGACAGGAGGAATTGCTGGCGCACGCGCTCCATGGCTTCTTTCTCGAAATGCGGCGAGGTCAGCGCCATCTTGAGAAGGGCAAAGGCTTCCGTGCGGTTCTTCGACAGGGTCTGCAGGGAGCCTTCGAATTGTTCAGGCCCGGCGTCGAAACCGATCTTGACCGCAAGCGCGTCACGCCTGGCCTGGAAGGCCTCACCGGAAAGGTCACCGGCTCCCTCATCCATCATGCCGGTGATGAAATTTGCCGTGCCTTCCTTGCCTGCGGGGTCCGCGGTGGAGCCGCCTTCAAATGAGAAATCCATGGCGATAAGCGGAACGGTGTTGCTCTCCACCAGCCAGGCCGTGATGCCGCCGGGGCTGGTGACCTGCTTGATCTCGATGGCACTGGCGAAACCAAACGAAAGGACGAGAAGACATCCCGACAAAACAACTCTGAGCAGTGCTGCGCGCATGGGGAATCCCGGCATCAGTTTAAGGTTTGCGTTTCGGGCAGCAGAATTCCGGTGACGGAACGCTTCAGCACAATGAATTTTTCAGCTGCCGCCTTGAGATCGGCAAGGGTGACTTTTTCGATTTCGATGTCGCGGTCAAATATGCTGCGGGCCGAGAGCCCGGTGGCCATGGCAACGCCCGCCATCCGCGCCAGGCTTGCCTGATCATCAAGCGTATAGACCCGTTCCGCGATGGCCTGGTTGCGCACCCGGTCCAGTTCCTTCTGGGTCACGCCATTCTTCAGCAGATCGGCAAGGATGACATCAATGGCCGCTTCCACCTTGCCCGCCTCGACACCTGGATTTGGCGCGCCATAGACGCCAAAGGTGCCGCTGTCCAACTGATCGCCGGTGTACCAGGCGCCCGCCTGGGCGGCGAGCTTCTGCTCCACCACGAGGCCCTTGTAGAGCCTGCTTTGGGTGCCGCCGCCCAAGATGTCGGCCAACAGGTCGAGCGCCAGGGATTCCCGGCCTTGGGCAAGCGCGTAGGACGGCGCCAGATAGCTGCGCTGGATGATGGGGGATGCAGCCCTCTGGTCGACCAGCGTTACGCGCCGGGCTGCGATGGGATCCGGCTCGACGGTGCGTTCGCGCTTGGTAGGCATGAAGGTATTTTTCAGAACCCCGTAATGTTTCTCGGCCATGCGCCTGACCTGATCGGGTTCGACGTCACCGGCCACCACGAGAATGGCGTTGGCTGGCGTGTAGTGGGCCTTGTAGAAAGCGACTGCATCATCCTTGGTGAGCTTTGCCACTTCCGACATCCAGCCGATGACCGGCTTGCCATAGGGATGGGCCGTGTACATGGCGGCTTCAATCTGTTCGCCGAGGAGTGCTGAAGGGTCATTGTCGGTGCGTTCGCGCCGCTCTTCGCGCACCACATCAAGCTCGGGCAGCACATTTGCATCGGTGAGAACAAGGTTCTGCAT
>JBAVOA010000129.1:0-2123 GCA_049691635.1 Aestuariivirga sp.
GACATCGCAAAGTTGCGTGATTATTGCCTGAGTGCGTCACATCCCCGTGGGCGGCATAAGGCGAGGGCGTTTTATTCGGCTTTGGGTGTTACAACCTAAGACGCGGAATGGTTGCGCCGGGAGATACTCGCGGTGCTGCCCCAAGCCGAGGCCGAGCGGCAGCAGGCTGACCAGTATGGGGCGCGCTGGCTGGTTGATATTCCATTGGCGCGACAGGGCAGGCGGGCTGTGGTAAGAACCGTATGGATGATTGGCCTTGGCAGCATCGCGCCGCGTTTGGTGACATGCTGGATCAAATGAAAGACGAAAGGACTGGACGATGAGCACAAAACCTTCACTGCACAGCGTTGTGGCACTTCTGTCGGATGTGCCGGAGCACAACTTATCGCGTGGCCAGGTTGGAACCGTGATCGAGCTTTTGGACAGTAATACGGCGCTCGTTGAATTTAGCGATGACGATGGCCGCGCCTACGCCATCACGCCCGTGAAGTGGTCGCAAGTTCTGCTGCTGCACTATGAGCCGGAAGCGGCTTGACGGGTTCTACCTGCAGCCAAGGGGCAACGCCACGACGATTGCCTATGTAGAACTGCGTATGGCCAACGGCTCATCGCTGTTTGGCATGGGGATCGACAAGAACATCGTGGTGGCAAGCTTGAAGGCGGTGGTGTCGGGTGTGAATAGGGCGCTGAAGCGCTGAGACTATAGCCTTCTCCCGTCCTGCGTAGTCAAAGTGGAGCAGGATGGGAGAGCGAGCCTTCGAGCGCACAAAGGGCGGATGAGGGCACCCTAAACTCTCTATGCCCGGACTTGAGTGGGTCAAACAGTTTCCCCCTAGAAAGTAATTGATGTAATCTAGATTTTTGATCATTGAACATCTTGGGTTGAGCGATGCTCGATTGGGTGGTGGATTTTACTACGGGAACTGTAGGACTCGCCAGAGCAGTATTGCTGGCCGCCTTTACAGTGCTCCTTACAGCTACAGTCGCGCGCCAATGGCAGCAACGCAATTGGTTGGTCCAGCAGCGTATTTCTGATCAAGAAAAGTTGAGTGCTGAAACCAAAAAACTCTTTGATGATTTTGTTGCACTTTCAAGCAAACGTCGTTTTCGATCTCAACGACTGTTTTGGGCTCTAAAGGCAAAGGATCCCATCCGGATTGCCGATGCAAGAAAAGCTTATGATGAAGTGCTTTATGAATGGAATGATGCCGACCTCTCATGGCGAGTGAGATTTGTCAAAAATCTAGACAGCGGGACTTACATTCTTGCGGATGTGGATGACAGAATTCAAATTCCCTTTATAGCAACAGGAAATCTGCTTGAAAGGGGCATTAAGCGCAGCAAGACTGATCCAGTCGGTATCGAATTGTTGACCAAACAGGAGTGTTCCCAGATCGAGCATAACCTTAACGTGGTTTCGAGGGCAATATTTGAAATTGGCCGAAATATCTACGGACGACTAGACTATCTGTCTGCGGAGAGACTTGACGGTGACAGTATAGTTAGTCGAATGTTGGCTAAAGGTCAGTTTGTAGAACTGACAATCTCTCAGCTTTTCAAGGCTGTACTCACTTCAAGTAACGGTCGCCAACTTTAGCAAGTAGCTTTTGCCCATATGTTGCGCGCCTCTCGACTTTTTGTTGCCAGAATTCATTGGGCTCGCGCGGCCTCGGGTATACCAGCATTGATGCCAACTCGTAACATTCTCTTTCGGAAAGTTGGTTGGGTTCCTTATTGAAAATCTCAATTGATGCTGCGGTGGAACCTTGGAGACCAGTTCCAAAATATGCAATCGATAGATGTGAACGAAGAATCTCCAATTTGTTTGCACGGTGCAATAGCGCCCACGCTAAAAACATTTCGTAAGCTTTCCTCCTTAGAAATATTTCTTTATAACCAGTACATGTTCGGACAAACTGCATCTCGATTGTAGACGCACCGCCGTGCCTTCGGAACGTGAGTGTCTTAACGAGTTCCCTGATAATTGAGCGAACGTCTATGCCTCGGTGGGTGTAATATCTTCTGTCTTCCAACAATATAACAGCTTTTTCCAAAGTGGAGACTTCCTCACTCCACCCCGAACCAAAGACATTTTGCTCAATCGAGTTTAGATCGCTGTATGC
>JBAVOA010000130.1:0-5136 GCA_049691635.1 Aestuariivirga sp.
GCCCAGCGTAACTTGCCGTGTGAAATCAAGGGGGAAGCGCCTCATGCCGGGGCACCTTTCCAACCGCATGAGTCTCAATCGCCAGGCCGATGATGCCGCATTAAAAATTTGTAATTCACCGGCTGGACGCTCCGCCCCGGCCAGTCCTATTCTGGCGCCCGCAGGAACGGAGCGCTGGATCATGGAAACTTCAAGAGGCGTCCGCCTCTGTTTTGCCCTCGCCCTTGTCTTTGCAACGGGAGCCACCCGGGCCGCTGAAGCCCCGTGGTCAAGCGGCGACTATGTCGATTTGTACTTCCGGCACTACAACGGCCACGTGCCGCTGCCGCATCTGCGTGATCCGGTACAGAAGGCCCTGTTCAACCACCTCATTGATCCCGCCAACATCGCCCGCATTCAGGAAGCGCCCGTCACGGCGGACGAAAAGCTCCGCCAGTTGCGCATCATTCTGGCCGTGCTCGGTGCCTACCGTGCCGCCTATAATGTGGCGGTGATGGTTGGCGAACCGCTTCAGCAGGAACTGACTCTGGTTCAGGTCCATGCTCTTGAGGTTGCAGATGCTGTTGCCCGCCTGATGCAAAAGTCGCCCGGCGACGCGGGCTCGCCAACGGCCTCGGCCACGCTGATTGAAGGTGTCATTGAATCGGTAGGAGACAGCGCCACCTATTCACCTGCCCAGCGCGCCACCATGGCTGACGCGGTAACCCTGCACTACCCGGTCATCAAAGCAGTTCTTGGCCCGGATGAACGCCGGAACCTGCGCGCGCAAGCCATGAAACTGGATGACGTGGACAGCCTTGCCCTCAGGCAAATGAAGCGCATCATAGGCGGCAACTAAATTTGCTGGTGCGAGTTCCCTATCGACGCATGACGAAGCCTGAGTGCATTGCCAATGACACTGACCGACGACAATGCCATGGCGGCGGCGGCAATCATCGGCGACAGAAGGATGCCAAAGGCCGGATAAAGTGCGCCCGCCGCAATGGGAACACCCGCCGCATTATAGATGAAGGCGAAAAACAGGTTCTGCCGGATATTGCCCATCACGGCCTCGGACAGGGCCTTCGCCCGGACGATACCCATCAGGTCGCCTTTCAGCAGTGTGACGCCGGCACTTTCCATCGCCACGTCGGTTCCGGTTCCCATGGCGATGCCCACATCGGCCGCAGCCAACGCTGGCGCATCATTCACGCCATCGCCCGCCATGGCCACAATCCTGCCCTGGGCTTTAAGCTTGGCGACCACATCGGCCTTCTTGTCGGGCAGCACATCGGCTTCAACTTCCGTGATGCCAAGGCGCTTGGCCACCGCATCAGCCGTAACTTTGTTGTCACCCGTCAGCATCACGATGCGCACCCCGGCCGCGCGCAATGCGGCAAGTGCCTGCGGGGTTGAAGTCTTGACCGCATCGGCAATACCGATGACTCCGGCAAGCTTGCCGTTGATGGCCATGAACACTGCGGTGGCCCCGTCCTTGCGCATGGCATCGGCGCGATCAGCAAGGGCATCGGTTGAAATCTTGAGTTCGCCTAAAAATTTCCCATTGCCAATGGCAATGCGCTTGCGCTCCACCATGCCGATGGCGCCCTTGCCCGAGGGAGAGTCAAAGCCCATGACCTTCGCAATGTCCAGCTTCCGCTCGTTTGCCGCCTTCACAATGGCAGCCGCCAGGGGATGCTCGCTGGCCCTCTCTACCGACGCAGCCAGACGCAGGAATTCGTTTTCGTCTTGGCCTTCAACAGTGGCTATTGTTGTGACTGAAGGCTTGCCCTCGGTAAGCGTCCCGGTCTTGTCCACGATGATCGTATCGATCTTCTCCATGCGCTCCAGTGCCTCGGCATCGCGGATGAGAACTCCCGCCTGAGCTCCGCGACCAACGCCCACCATGATCGACATGGGCGTGGCAAGACCGAGGGCGCAGGGACACGCGATGATGAGAACGGCAACGGCCGCCACAAGGCCAAAGGCATAGCGCGGTTCCGGTCCCCACAGGGACCAGGCGGCAAAGGCCAGCACGGCCGCAGCAATGACGGCGGGTACAAACCAGCCGGACACCTGGTCAGCCAGCCGCTGGATAGGCGCGCGGCTCCGCTGGGCCTCGGCCACCATCTGCACGATGCGCGCCAGCATGGTTTCGCTGCCGATCTTTTCAGCCCGCATGACAAAGCCGCCGCTGGCATTCAGGGTTCCGCCAATCACCTTGCCGCCCACCTCCTTGGTGACCGGCATGGACTCACCCGTCACCATGGATTCATCCAGCGACGAACGGCCCTCGGTGATCTCGCCGTCAACCGGCACCTTCTCGCCCGGTCGCACGCGAAGCAGATCACCTACCAAGATATGCGCAAGGTCCACGTCCTCGTCCTGGCCTTTGGCGCCAACGCGCCGTGCCGTTTTCGGGGCAAGGCCGAGCAGCGCTTTGATTGCTCCCGAGGTGCTATCACGGGCTCCCAGTTCCAGCACCTGTCCCAACAGCACAAGGACCGTGATCACCGCCGCCGCCTCGAAATAGACCGCAACCGAGCCATCCATCTGGTGGAAGGCGGGAGGAAAAATCTGCGGCGCGAAAGTTGCAATGCCGCTATAAATCCAGGCCACGCCAGTCCCGAGCGCAATCAATGTGAACATGTTGAGATTGCGGGTGAGCAGAGACTGCCAGCCGCGCACGAAGAACGGCCATCCTGCCCACAGCACAACAGGGGTAGCAAGACCAAACTGCATCCAGTTGGAAAGTTGCTGGCCCAGCAGCATGGTGAGACCCGTAAGGTGACCTCCCATTTCCAGAATGACGACAGGTGCCGTCAGCGCGAGGCCGATCCACAGACGTCGGGTCATGTCGATGAGCTCGTGATTGGGACCGCTTTCGGCGGAGGCCACCACGGGCTCAAGTGCCATGCCGCAAATCGGACACGACCCCGGCCCCACCTGGCGGATTTCCGGGTGCATCGGACAGGTGTAGATCACACCTGCCATGACGGGTTCGACCGCAGCCTTATCCGCCTCGAGATACTTGGCCGGATTGGCCTGGAACTTTGTCTTACAGCCCGCGGAACAGAAGTAATAGGCGTGTCCCTTGTGGTCAGCCTTGTGTTTCGCGGTCGCAGGATCAACCGTCATGCCGCACACCGGATCGATGGAGCTCCCTGCCGGGGTATGTTGGGTCGCAGCTTTTTGCGCGGGTGCAGCGTGTTGATGCTTCAAGCGAATGTTCCTTGTCTAAACCCTAAGGGGGTATATTTCTCACGTTGACAGGTATACCCCATGAGGGTATATGTCAAGCATGCAGAAAGATACAAAAGCCGCCGTCCAAAAACGCCTGAACCGCATTGAAGGCCAGGTTCGCGGCTTGTCGCGCATGGTTGAGGAAGACCGCTACTGCATCGACGTCGTTACCCAGATTTCTGCTGTCCGCGCCGCACTCCGCCGCGCCGAAGAGGAAATTCTCAGGGATCACGTGGGCCATTGCGTCGAGCATGCCATCACTAGCGGCGACAAAAGGGATCAGCGCAAGAAGATTTCTGAAATCATCGACGTGCTGTCGCGATCCGATCGGTAAGCCCGTAGCGCGCTTTTATAAAGGAGAAGCTTGTGAATACGAAAATAATTGTCATTGGCGCGACGGTGGTTGTTGCCCTGGGCGCGCTTGCCTACACCCAAATGAACAAGGGTGGTCCACTCGCCGTGACTGAAATGAACCACGCGGCGATGGCCACTGCCGATGCGCCCGCCTCCACCAAGGCTTACGAAACGGCCATGGCAGTGATGATGAAAAATATGATGGTTCCTTATACCGGCGATGCGGATGTTGATTTCATGAAGGCCATGATCCCGCATCACCAAGGGGCCATCGATATGGCGAAGGTAGCCCTGCAATTTGCCAAGGATCCGGAAGTTTTGAAGCTCGCCCAGGACGTCGTCGCGGCCCAGGAGGGGGAAATCGCCTCTATGACCGAGTGGCTCAAGAAAAAAGGAAAGTGAAACGGCTTCGGTCAGGATAGTTCGCACCCCGCTTGACTCTTACTGACTAATGGGTTAGTTATATTTTATGACTGACCAGTTAGAAATAACATCACGCAAGCGCCGCCCGGAAGCCAGGCCGACGGAAATCCTTGCGGCGGCCCTCGACCTGTTCACCGAGCGTGGCTTTAGCGCCACAAGGCTTGAGGACGTCGCTTCACGCGCCGGCCTAAGCAAGGCAGCGATCTATCTGTATTTCAATGATAAAACCTCGCTTCTGACGGCGCTTGTACAAGCCACGGTCGGGGCCGATATCAATGTTGCCGGCGATCTCATCAGCCAGCATCAAGGGCCTGTAGCTCCGCTCCTGCGGCAGCTGCTGGGTTTCATGGCGGGCCGCATGCAGTCCACCCGCATGCCGGATCTGATCAAGCTGGTGATCTCCGAATCCCGCGCCCATCCGGAAATCGGCCGCTTCTATCTCGACAACGTCATCGGCAAGGCGCTGCCCCTGTTCCAGTCCCTGATTGAGCGCGGCGTGGCCAGCGGCGAATTCCGTACCGTCGATTCCCGCCTTACGGTCAAGTGCCTGGTGGGGCCTATGCTGCTCGGCGCTGTCTGGAAAAGCGCCTTCGAACCCATCGGCGCTGACCCCATCGACATTGATGCCCTCGCTGCCCATGACGCCGACCTCATCATCAGGGCCTTGCAGCCATGAAAAAGCTCATTCCCCTTCTGATCGTGGCACTCGCCGTGGCGGCCTTCTACTTCAGGGGCCACTGGCTGCCCATACCAGCCGGCCAGGCAAATTATCTGGGCTATGTCGAAGGCGAGACCATCTTGATCGCCGCTCCCCAGGCCGGACGCCTTGCCGCGCGCCCTGCCGGCAAGGGTGACAAGATTGCGAAGGGCGATGTTATCTTCAGTCTCGATGCCACCGCCGCAGCCGCAGAAGTGGAGCGCAGCGAAGCCGCAGTCAGAACTGCACAGGCCCAGCTCGCCAATCTGATGAGTGGGAAGCGCGAACCGGAACTGGAGCAGATCCGCGCCCAGCGCCGCGAGGCGGAAGCGGGCCTTGCGCTTGCGAAGGCCGAACTGCTCCGCGTGATGAGCCTGACAACCAGCGGCACCGCATCGCGCACCAGTCTCGACCAGGCCCAGACCAGCGTCTCCCAATAT
>JBAVOA010000131.1:0-4591 GCA_049691635.1 Aestuariivirga sp.
GAAACGTTTATATCCGTCGACCAGCGCAAAGAGTTTTTCTGGGGGCGCGTTGATCACGGCATGGCGTTGCACCATGACCGCATTCGGCAGGAGATAACCCCCGGCAACGAACCCCACAACCAGTAAAGCCAGTATCCAGATAATGCCTTTCAACAACTTCTTCATGGGCTTCCTCCTTCCAAAAATTCCCTCAGCGCAGAGTTCACTTCGTCGGGCATCTCCACGGGCATCATATGGCGCCCTCGGGCGATGATAGAACACTCGGCGAATGGAATCACCCCCGCCAGCTTTCGTGCCATGCCAGGAGTCGAACCCGCATCGAGTTCACCGGTCATGACCAAAGTTGGTCGTGGAAAATCCACCAGCGCATTTACCAGCTCCTTATCGCCAGTTGCAAAACACGCATAGGCGGACAGAAACGAAGCGGCATCATTCCCTCGCAGCATTGCCTCATAATGCTTCATTACGGCGGGATGACCTTCAGCAAATTCTCTTGAAAACCAGCGCGAAAGGGCTGCGGACACAATTGCCCCCGGTCCTTCCCGCCGCGCAGTGCCGAGCCGGGAAACAACGCTGATCCGTTCCGCTTCGCTGCGGTCATAGACTGTGCTCACCAGCACGAGCCCGTTTATCTTGCCGGGATGAAGAGCGGCATAACGCTGCGAAATAAAACCACCAAACGAAAACCCGACAAGTAAAAAGGTCTGTAGTGCCAGGTGGCTAACCACTGACTCAAGTTGCCCCACCCAATTTGCAAGCCGCGCATCCGCTGGGGCCGGGGCGCTCCGTCCGTGCCCGAGGAGATCGTAGGTGATGACCTGATGGCTGGCGGCCAAGGCCTCAACTTGGTAGGTCCAGACTGTCTGGTCCAGACCGACCCCATGCAGCAAAACTACCGGCGGACCGCTGCCCGAAACCTCAATCGCCGTGCCGTCGAGGAAAAGCCGCTTCACGCCTTCTTCTCAGCCGCCATTTCTTCCATGTCCATGTAGCGGTTGCCAATCCGGGGGAAGGCCCTGCCCGTTGTCGCTGCACCGATAGCCACCAGAATTTCGTCAGGCCCCGGCGCATCGGGAATGGTAAATTCAAGTGTCAGGTAATGGGAGCGAAATCCCTCGTCGGTCTTATGCATCATGGGGATTTGGATGGAGGAGCCGGCTACACCTCGCTTGTTGGTAAAAGACAGATAGGATTTACCCCCGACGGACTCGCGAAACTTGTTGCCAAACCGCAAGGTGTGGATAAGCCCGGAGGCGTGTTCGATCTCACCATTGAGCCCGACCACAGCAGCCTTTCCATAGGCTTCAATCCTTTCCCCGCCACCCAGCTGCTCCAGAAGAAGCGGTACGAGCAAATCGCCCAAAACAGGAGCCATGGCCAAAATCTCTGGCCGCAGATTCTCAACAAACCCTCGCCCTGCCCAGGGGTTCTGGATTACCGCGGCAACGCCCGCCATTTCAACGGGCACGTCCGGTGCCCGTCCGCCCTCAACATAAGTTGTTTCAACGAAGGTGACGGTCTTGCGAATGGTTGGTTTCATGAAATCACTCTGCCGCCTGGTGCATGCCAACCCGGCCTTTGAAACGCGGCATCACTTCGTCGGTAAACAGTTTCACCGAACGCATGGCGACTTCGTGCTCAACGCCCGGAAAATGCGACCACACGAGAAGCGTCTGCAAATTGAGCACGTCGATCATTTCCTCAATCCGCGCCGAAATCTCATCGGGCGTTCCAAACAGAAGGTTGCGCTCATCAAGGAATTCAACTGACAGGAGGTCAAGTTTGTTTTCAGTCTTGGGCAACTCTTCGCCAAGATGGCGGTGGTTTTCAAGTCCACGCCAATGGCAAACCCAGCGCAGATACTCCACAATGCCCGGCCCGCCCAATCGCTTGGCCTCCGCTTTGCTTTCGGCACAGAACATGTCGCGCACGAGGCTTACCCCTTCGCCGAGCTTAACCTCGCGCTGTTCCTTGGCCGCCTTCTTGTCGCGGTAGAGCTCAAACCGGGGCTTCAGTGCATCCGTAGGCGGTATCCACATCATGGCGCCCATATCATTTTCCGCGGCGTATTGGATAGCCAGATGGCCATCCACCACCTGATGGATAGGTGGCGTTGGCTGCTGCAGGGTGCGGGGAACAACCGTGAGCTTCTGCAGCTCAAGAGTTTCCATGTTCTGGTAGTCGGCGCTTTTCGGCGACATGCCATGGTCCCAGACAAAACCGGGATCCGGGAATTTGAAGAACTCCCCATGGAACTCGAAATACTGGTTCGACCAGGCCCGCCGCACGACCTCCAGCGCCTCGGCGAATATCCGGAAATTCTGCGCCGGGTTGCGCGTATCTGCCATCTTGTTGAGCTGCAGGGCTTCGCGGCCATAGATACCCCGGCCGACCCCGACTTCGATCCGCCCGCCCGACATGTGATCCAGCATCGCAATATCTTCGGCAAAGCGAAGCGGGTGCCAGAAGGTGATGATGTTGGCCGCCTGGCCAATGCGAATACGCTTGGTGTGGGCCGCCGTCCAGGTGGACATCAGCACCGGATTGGGAACAACTTCAAATCCTTCGTAGGAGAAATGATGCTCGGTGTACCAGACTGAATCCCAATTCTGGCGGTCCAGGTATTGTGCCAGGTCAACCTGTTCGCGCATCACCGTGCCAAACGGCTTGTTCTGCCGGTTGGTGGCGTTGGCGAAATATCCGAATTTCATCTTGGTGGGCTCCATCTGATCAGGGTTCAGAAATATTGGCACACACCGATTTAGCTGACTGCCTGCCGACTTCAGCTTCGGGCACCATACCTGTTTGAATTTAGAATGTCATTGCCCGGCACAGTTTGGAAGCAAAAAATTACGCCGCGCGAATGCCGACGGTCTGCTGGGCCGATTCGCCGTTTCCGGAAAACGCCTGGGCCCAGTCCCGGAAAGCGCTGGCCGGCAGTGGCGAGGAGAACAGGTATCCCTGCCCATAGCCGATCTTGAAAGAGCGGAGCAGCTCAAGGGTGGCCATGTCCTCAATGCCTTCCGCAATAATGGCAATTCCAAGCTCGGCGCTGAGCGTGGCGGTAGCCTTGATCAGGGCGCGGGCACGCTGGGCCTCCGCCTCGCTGCCCCGGCTGAGCTGGCGCGCAAAGCTGCGGTCCAGTTTAATGAAATCAACGGGATAGCGGCTGATATGGCCGAGGGATGAATAGCCCGTGCCAAAATCATCAAGGGCGATGCGGGCACCAGTTTCCCGGACGTCCTCAAAAAATGCGGAAAACCGCTCCTCGTTTTCAAGCAGCGCGGTTTCGGTAATTTCAAAAACCAGAGATCTGGCGAGCTCCGGTGAGTTCCTGAGCCGTTTGATGAGATCGGCGGTGAACGTCCGGTCGAGCTGGCGCGGCGAAAGATTGACGGCCAGATAGCGGTTTGTATCACCTGCAAAGGCCCGTTCTTGCCGGAGCGCGGATATGGCCTCACCGACTACCCAATCGCCAACCGGCCCCATGAGCCCGGTTTCTTCCGCCACCGAGATAAACTCGGTTGGCTGCATCAGTCCGTCCTCGGGGCACTGCAGGCGCAGGAGTGCTTCCGCGCCCACAACCCGCAAGGTGTCGAGATGAACCACCGGCTGGTAATACAGGCGCAACTGGTTGCTGCTCAGGGCTTCGCGGATCTTTTCGGTCACGCGGTTGCGCATGAGGGCCTTGTCGCCGAGATCACTCGAATAAATTGATATGCGATTGCGGCCCTGTTGCTTTGATTTGTACATGGCCAGGTCGGCCAGGCGCAGCAGCTCTTCCGCATTGCCGGAATGGGTTCCCAGGATCGCGATCCCGATACTGCACCCCACATGCACCACAACGTGTCCCAAATGGAATGGCGCTACCAGCGTGTCGAGTTCGCGGACTGCAATCTCCACCGCATCGTCATCTGTCTTGAGCCCCCGCAGAACCACTGCAAACTCATCGCCGCCAAGCCTGGCAAGATAATCCGCTGCGGTCAGGCACTTGCGCAAACGGCTTGCGGCCTCGATCAGGAGCCCGTCACCTTCTTCGTGGCCATGGGTTTCATTGACCCACTTGAAGTTGTCGAGATCGATGTAAAGTATGGCAATTTTCTCGGCAAAACCTTCTGATGCGGGTCTGATCCCCGAGAGATACTCAAAGAGCCCTTGCCGATTTGGCAGGCCCGTGAGGTGATCGGTGACAACCTGGATGCGGAGTTTCTTCTGTGATTCTTTGAGGGTGCTGACGTCATTGAGGACGCAGAGAAAACAGGTTTCGGACTCGTTTTCTATCGTGTCTGCAACCGCCGAAAGAACGACATCCATGCTGGTCGCATTCTTGCGCAACAACTGCAGGGGGATGTCGCGCAATTCCAGTGCCTTCACCAACTCCGCGAGCGGAAAGCTGGTTTCACGGCCGCCGGGCGGATTCCGAATGAAAGTGGAGAAGGGCTTGCCCAGCACGTCGTTCCGGGCATAGCCGGTCTGCTCCAGCCAGTAGCCGCTGACGTTCAGAATAAGTCCGCTGGAGCTGATCGAAAACATGAGTGCCGGTGTTTCGTTGTAAAGTCGGTTGACATGTTCAAGCGTCTCACGGTTGCGA
>JBAVOA010000132.1:0-2613 GCA_049691635.1 Aestuariivirga sp.
CACCAACTACCTAATCCTACGCGGGCCCGTCTAAAGGCGATAAATCTTTCCTCGCAAGAGCTTATACGGTATTAGCGCAAGTTTCCCTGCGTTGTTCCGTACCTCTAGGAAGGTTCCCACGTGTTACTCACCCGTCTGCCACTGACATATTGCTATGCCCGTTCGACTTGCATGTGTTAAGCCTGCCGCCAGCGTTCGTTCTGAGCCAGGATCAAACTCTCAAGTTTGAAACAGCTCTTCTGATGAATGAATTCACCAGAAAAATGATCGCATTGCGTACTAAATTGACGAGAGATCATGTGCCCGAATGTTTCCATTCAAGCATTGTCTTCTCTTATGTTAATATAAAACGCATACGACTAATGTTTCGGTTGTCCACGGGGTTACCCCCGCGAACCGCCAGGACACACGCCGCCTGCGTTTCTCTTTCTTTCATCAACGATGTCAAACAGCAGGGAAGCATTAAGCTTCCGATTCATGCAGCCGACGAAAATTCCACCGGTTCCCCTTTCGGGTAACACCGGCGTCTCAGCCAGCTGCACAATGAATTCACGAAAGAACGTCGGCAGTTGTTTGCAACGCCGCGCCCCTCAGTGGCCGCTTTATAGGAGCCCACACGAGCAAGTGTCAAGCGTTTGTTAGAAAATTTTTGCAAATGCGAAGAAGCCGCGCTTTATATGGTTTTTGGCGCGTTGCGCCAGGCGCAGAATCAAATTTTCCGGCGCGGTTGAAAGTTTTTTGCGGCCGTGAGAAACCGGGAAACATTTTCCGGCGGCGGCGCCCCAATCTCGCCATGTTTGGGCCGGATTGCTGCATAGTTAACCAAGCTGTAACAGTCTGGTGGCAATGATTCCCGGGTTCGGGATGTGGGACAGTCCGAACCAGGTACTCTGTGGGGGAAACTACATTTCCTTCGGCCGTCAGGCGGGGTGTCGAAAGATTGACAGATCGTATAGGTTTGGGCCAAGAACGGTGCAGAAGGCTGCGTGGCCCAGCCAAAAAAAACAGACGTTAGTACGTAGTGCGAGGGGACATCAGGATTGCAAGGCCACGGTAAGATATCCGTTTACCGGAAAACTGAACCTGTTCGCGTTCAGCGCCAGGCCATTTCTCTTGATCAGCTGGAAGCCGAACTCGACGATCCCTTCCACGACGAACCCGTCCATCATCGCTGGTTGCTGACCACCTGTCTCGCGGGCATTATTGGCACCCTCGTCGTTGGCGGGGCTGCCTTGGGCCTGTTTGGGGAGAATGCCGCCCCCGGGGACGCCTTCGCATCCATTGATAAATCCGCTGGCTCGGAGGCCCGTTCCACCGGATCCAAACTTGCCCGCACCGCCTCTCTGGCGCCGCAAGATACTGAAATCATTCCTGAGCGTGATCTGTCCGGGGACAATAACTATCCCGAGATAACCGCCGATGAACTGCCCTATGGCGACGGCAAGACGATTGTTCTCGACGCAGAGATCGCGGCTTCCGAAACAGAAGCCGGCAACATCACCATCATCAGCAAGACACCGCCGGCAGAACCCATTGACGAAACCTTCACAATTGCCAAAGGTCGCAGCCTGGTTGATGAGCTCACCAACCGCGGCGTGACCAAGGAAGCGGCCCAGGCGCTGGCTGCCGCCATTGAACCGGTATTTACGGCGCGCATGATCAAAGCCGGTACCGAGTTTGATCTGACGCTCGACCGGCAGCAGGATTTCTATGGCCGCGATGCCACCTTCCCGGTCGAACTCTCATTCAAGCCCGGCCCGAAGGAAACCATCACCGTTGAGGCCGATGAAGACGGCCACTTCGTTGCAACGGTTGATGGCAGGGAAAAAGGCGCAACGTCCCAATATGCCCAAATCGCTCAGTTCCGCACCAAGGCGAGTGTAGGCTCAAGCCTTTATGCAACCGCCAAGGACAATGGGGTTCCTGACTACATCACGGCCGAACTGACGCGCGTATTCTCCTACGACGTAGACTTCCAGCGTCAGGTTAAGCCGGATGACACATTCGAGGTCTTCTACGGCAATCCGCTCACCGGTTCATCGACCAAGCGCAAGGTTCTGCACTATGCCCAATTGACCTTGAGCGGGGTGACCAAGACCTACTACCGTTATGTGAACGCCGACGGCCAGGTGGACTATCTTGATGAGAACGGCAAGAGTGCCTCCAAGGCCCTTCTGAAAACGCCCGTCGCCGGTTCAAAACTCACCTCGGGCTTTGGCATGCGCAAGCATCCCCTCCTCGGTTATACCAAGATGCACACCGGCGTGGACTTTGGCGTGCCCTACGGCACCCCGATCCGGGCCGCCGGTTCTGGTGTCATTGAAGTGGCCGGCCGCCACGGAGCTTATGGCGTGACCGTCGAAATCAAGCACAACAGCAAGTTTGAAACGCTTTATGCCCATATGAGCAAATTGGCAGACGGCATTGTGACCGGAAGCAAAGTCAACCAAGGGCAAATCATCGGCTATGTCGGCGCGACCGGCCGGGCAACCGGGCCGCACTTGCACTACGAAGTTCGCGTTGCAGGCCAGCCTGTGAATCCGCTCAAGGTGAAAGCCAACGGCGGCAAGCAATTGGCCGGCAAGGACTTGCAGAAATACAAGCTCTATGAGC
>JBAVOA010000133.1:0-4464 GCA_049691635.1 Aestuariivirga sp.
AATCTTGCCGAAGTGATCAAGGATGCGACCATGTTGCAACGTGTATCCACGCGCGATATTGACATCGACATCGACATCAGCAAAGCAGATTTCGAGTTTATGTTTGACCGTCGGTTGATTACCCAGGCCGTGACCAATCTCGTGAAGAATGCCAGCGAAGCAATTGACGCGCGTGACCTTCAGGAGAATCTCGAAAGAGGGCATGTTGATGTTGAAGCCGGTCTGGATCATCAAATCCCTTTCATTCGCGTGACAGACAACGGCATAGGATTGCCCAAGGAAAATCGCAACCGCCTGGCAGAACCTTACATGACCACGCGCGAAAAGGGCACTGGCCTCGGTCTGGCCATCGTAAAACGCATTATGGAAGAACATGGCGGTCATTTGAGACTGCAGGACGCACCGTCCGGTACCGGTGCGCAGGTAACCCTGGAATTCTCCCGTCTCTCCGAACCCGTATTAGTTTCTGCAGAGTGAGTAAACCGAATGGCCGCTGACGTTCTGATTGTTGATGATGAAGCCGATATTCGCGAGTTGATTGCGGGCATTCTGCAGGATGAGGGTTATGAGACCCGTCTTGCCCATAACAGCGACGCGGCACTTACAGAAATCAACCAACGCCGGCCTTCATTGATTGTACTGGACATCTGGCTGCAGGGTTCGAAACTGGATGGGCTTGATCTATTGCAGGTCATCAAGGAGAAGCACCAGGAGGTGCCTGTCATCATTATCTCCGGCCATGGCAATATTGAAACAGCTGTGGCTGCAATCAAGCGCGGTGCCTACGAGTACATTGAGAAACCATTTAACGCTGACAGATTGCTATTGGTCGTGGGAAGGGCCCTGGAAACGAGCCGTCTGAAGCGCGAAAATGAATCGCTGAAGGGCAGGGCAGGCGCAGACTTTGAGCTGCACGGGTCATCCGTTGCCATGCGTCAGCTGCGGCAATTGTTGAAGAAGATAGCGCCGGCAAACAGTCGTGTTTTGATCAGCGGAGAAATGGGTACGGGCAAGGAGCTTACCGCACGAATGCTTCACGCCCTTTCCAGCCGCGCCGACGGCCCTTTTATAACCCTGAGTGCTGCAACCATGGCGCCGGAGCGCATGGAAGAAGAGCTCTTCGGGATAGAAGCAGGCCCAGGCACCGAGCAGCGGGTAGGAGCCTTGGAAGAGTCCCACGGTGGAACCCTGTTCATCGATGAAGTGGCTGACATGCCGCTGGTGACCCAGGGTAAGGTCCTGCGTGTTCTCCTGGACCAGACCTTTCAGCGCGTGGGAGGCGCTAAAAAGGTCAAGGTCGATGTTCGCATCGTATCAACCACCAGCCGCGATCTGGTAAGCATGATTGCAGAAAATAAATTCAGGGAAGATCTCTATCATCGTCTCGGTGTTGTCCTTGTGCGGGTTCCAAGCCTCATCGAACGCCGAGAGGACATCCCCGAACTGATCGAATATTTCTCCAGAACCTATTCTGCTGTCTCGGGCCAGCCCTTGCGCCATATTGCTAACGATGCCGTCGCCGTTTTGCAAACCCGGGAATGGACCGGCAATGTCAGAGAACTCAAAAACAATGTTGAGCGGATCATGATCCTTGCCAGCGGCGATCCGCAAAGTGAGATTACAGCTGCCATGCTCCCATCGGATGTTGGAACCACAAATGGGGGAGGTGGCATGTTCTCCGGCGAGCATCTCCTCACCCTGCCACTGCGTGAGGCAAGAGAAGCCTTTGAGCGCGACTATGTGGCTGCCCAACTTTCGCGCTTTGGCGGGAATATCTCGCGGACCTCGGTCTTCATCGGCATGGAGCGTTCGGCACTGCATCGCAAAATCAAGCTTTTGGGCCTGATCGGAAAAGGCGACGAGGAGGCAACCTAGCCGTTTGGCCAGTTTCAATTTATATGATAGACTGCTCCCAGGTGAATAAGCGTCAGCCTCCAAAAAACAGAGAAAAGAAAATGGCACAAGAAAAACCGCAAAACCTGCAAGATACCTTTCTCAATCACGTCCGTAAGCAGAAAGTTCCCGTCACAGTATTCCTCGTCAATGGTGTGAAATTGCAAGGCATTGTCACCTGGTTTGACAATTTCTGCCTGCTTCTGCGCCGCGATGGCATGTCTCAACTGGTTTATAAGCACGCCATTTCAACCATCATGCCGGGCGGTCCGATAACCCTGTTTGACGAAGAAAGCGGCGGCGCGTGAACTCCAAAAAACACGCGAAATCAGGTGCCGGCGTAGATTTCCAGATTGAAGGCCAAGAACTCACCCGGGCAGTCGTCGTGCATGTTGAGCGGAAGAGCCGCGCCGAAACCAAGGCAACCGACCGGGATGCGCAAAGCAAGCTGGCTGAAGCCATCGGGCTTGCCGAAGCCATTGACCTGGATATCGTCGATACGATCATTGCTCCGCTGGTGAGCCCGAAACCGGCAACCTACATCGGCTCCGGAAAAGTTGCCGAGATTGCAAAGCGCGTGGCCGACGCCGATGCACAGCTTGTCGTCGTCAACGCCCAGCTCACCCCAGCCCAGCAACGCAATCTCGAAACCGAATGGAAAGCCAAGGTGCTTGACCGCACCGGGCTCATCCTTGAGATCTTCGGCCGCAGAGCCACCACAAAAGAAGGCATGCTCCAGGTTGAGCTTGCCCATTTGAACTATCAGAAAAGCCGGCTCGTGCGCTCGTGGACCCACTTGGAGCGCCAGCGCGGCGGCTTCGGCTTTATCGGTGGCCCTGGTGAAAGCCAGCTTGAAATGGATCGCAGGCTTATTCAGGAACGCGTTTCCAAGATCAAGGGTGAGCTCGAAACCGTTGTCAAAACCCGCGATCTGCACCGCAAGGGCAGAGAGCGTGTACCCTATCCGGTTGTCGCACTGGTGGGCTACACCAACGCCGGAAAATCCACTCTCTTCAACAAGCTCACGTCCGCCAATGTGCTGGCCAAGGATCTGCTCTTCGCAACCCTTGACCCGACCATGAGAAACCTCACCTTGCCTAGCGGCCGGACAATTATCCTGTCGGACACCGTAGGCTTCATCTCGGAATTGCCGACCACCTTGATCGCATCGTTCCGCGCCACCCTGGAGGAGGTGCTCGCTGCCGACATAATCCTCCATGTTCGCGACGTCAGCCATGACGAAACTGAAGCCCAGAGCCATGACGTGAACCTTGTCCTTGAGGAGCTGGGCATCCATGAGGATCGCCGTAGCCAGATCATCGAAGTTTGGAACAAAGCTGATCTCTTGGATCCGTTGGCGCTTGCAACGCGCGAAACCCAGGTGCAACGCCGTGATGATTGCTTACTCGTGTCATCACTGGATGGCCAAGGCATTGATGAGCTTCTGGCGAAAGTGGAGAAACGCCTGGCCAAGAAGAGCCTGATCTATGAGATCACTGTCGATGCCGCCGACGGCAAGGGGATGGCTTGGTTGCACCAGCGCGGCGAAGTGATGGCGCGCAAGGCCTATGCCGATGGGCGCACCAAATTGTCGGTTCGCTTTGATGTCGACACGGCGGGGCAGGCCCAGTCAAAATTCGGCAAAGCCATGAAGGCGAAAGCCTAACCCAACTGCTTCTCGAACTCCTTGGCCGCGTTCCACAAAGCGTCCATCTCGTCCAGGTTTGAATCCTGGGGAGATTTTCCGCGCTTGGCCAGTTCAAGCTCAATATGCCTGAACCGCCGCTCGAACTTGGCGTTGGTGGCCCGCAGTGCATCCTCGGGATCAATGCCAAGATGGCGCGCCACATTGGCCAGCGCAAAAAGCAGGTCGCCAAACTCGGAGGCCCGTTCGCTTTCCGGCGCCGCGCGGAATTCGGCGATCTCCTCGGAAATCTTGTCGTATACATTCTCAACACTGGGCCAGTCGAACCCGACCTTTGCCGCCTTGGCCTGCAGCTTGAGCGCGCGGGTCAGTCCGGGCAGGGCCAAAGGCACGGTGGACAGCAACCCGTCTGCTGGCGCCTTCGACCGCTCCTTGGCCTTAATATCCTCCCAGAAGTCCTCCGCGAGCTTGGTGGACCTGGCTGCCTCATCGCCGAACACATGGGGATGCCGGCGCACCATCTTTGTATTGATCGCCTCGATCACATCATCGAAGGTGAACGCGCCTTCCTCGTCGGCCAATTGGGCGTGATAGACAGTCTGCAGCAAAAGATCGCCGAGCTCATCGCAAAGGTCGGCGCGATCGCCCCGCGTGATCGCGTCCTGCACCTCATAGGCCTCCTCAATGGTGTAAGGTGCTATGGTCTCAAAAGTCTGCTCCAGATCCCATGGGCAACCACTCTCAGGCGTTCGCAGGGCCTTCATGATGACGCGCAGTGTTTCCATGCGGCGAGGGTCCAATTGGCTGGGGTCAATCGTCATTTGGCTCTATGTCCGTAATTCGCATAATATATATTATGGAATATTTTGATATGTGCCCGTATTGGAATAACAGCCCCCGTCAATGGCTTGCCTGCTCAGGTACAT
>JBAVOA010000134.1:0-4687 GCA_049691635.1 Aestuariivirga sp.
GGCAACGATGGCAACCGCCACATTCTGGATATGATCAAGGACCCGAAGTTTGGCCTTGATGGCTGGGAACTGGTGGAAAGCTCCGAGGCCGGCATGCTGGCGCAGGTTGCCAAGAACACCCAGGCCAACAAGGACATCGTGTTCCTGGGCTGGGCTCCACACCCGATGAACGCCAATTTCAAAATGGCTTATCTCACCGGCGGCGACGACCTGTTCGGACCCAATTACGGGGGCGCTTCGGTGTTCACCACGGTCCGCAAGGGCTATGTGGCGGAATGCCCGAATGCGGGCAAGTTCATTTCCCAGCTCAAGTTTTCCATGGATATGGAAAATCAGGTGATGGGTGAAATCCTCGACAAGGGAGCCGATCCGAAAGCTGCGGCGCTTGCCTGGGTGAAAGCCAATCCGGACGCGCTGACCGCATGGCTTGACGGCGTCACCACCTTCGATGGCTCAGGCCCTGCGCTTGATGCCGTGAAGAAGGGCCTTGGCCTCTAAGACTTGAACAAGCGGCGGACCGGCAGACAAAAAATGCACCGGCCCGCCTTCTCTATTTTGGGCTCCTTGGGGAGGGTCTTGCAAATATGGAACAGCTCGTCAATTTCCTGACCACGAACAAGATTCCGGTTGGCCCCTGGGGCAAGCAATTCTTCACATTCCTGACAACCAACTTCGAATGGTTCTTTGACTCCATTGCCCGCGGGCTGACGTTCGTCCTTGAAGGACTGGTTTCCATTTTCCTGTGGTTCCCGCCGCTTGTGCTGGTCGCGGCCATTGCGCTCCTTGCCTGGTATTTGCAGAAATCATGGAAGCTGGCGCTGGTCGCAGCACTCGGGCTGCTGTTCATCATCAATCAGGGCCTGTGGAAGGAAACCGTTGAAACCATCGTGCTGGTTGTGGCAGCCACGGCCGCTTCCATGGCCATCGGCGTCCCCATCGGCATCTGGGCTGCCCACAACGAGCGCATTTACAAGGTGCTGCACCCGATACTCGACCTGATGCAGACCATGCCGACCTTTGTTTATCTCATTCCCGTGCTCATCCTGTTTGGGCTTGGCGCGGCGCCGGGCCTTATCGTGACGGTGATCTTTGCGGCCCCTGCTCCCATCCGGCTCACCCATTTGGGCATCACCTCGGTGCCCAAGGCCCTGCTGGAAGCGGGAGAGGCCTTTGGCGCCACCAAAAGCCAACTGCTGTGGAAGGTCGAGTTGCCATCGGCCCTGCCGACGATCATGGCGGGCCTTACACAGTGCATCATGCTGTCTCTCTCCATGGTGGTGATCGCGGCGCTGATCGGTGCCTCGGGGCTTGGCAAACCCGTTGTGCGCGGTTTGAACTCGCTGAATATTCCCCTGGGCATTGAAGCGGGCCTTGCAATTGTCATTCTCGCCATCATCCTCGACCGGATGTGCCGGGTTTCAACGGGAGCAAAATCATGAGCGTTGCCGTTGACTTCAAGAATGTCGACATCATTTTCGGGCGCGACACGCGCGAAGCGATTGCCATGCTTGATGCGGGAAAATCGCGCTCGGAGATCCTGGAAAAAACCAGCGCGGTGCTGGGCTGTGCCGGAGCCAGCCTTACCGTGAACGAAGGCGAAATCAGCGTTCTGATGGGGCTTTCGGGATCGGGCAAGTCAACCTTGCTGCGTGCGGTCAACGGTCTCAACAAGGTTTCGCGCGGGAATGTCCTGGTGCGCGACGGGGACAAGATGGTTGACGTGGTGACCTGCGATGAGGCGACGCTGCGCCACGTGCGGCAGGGCCAGGTTGCCATGGTCTTCCAGCAGTTCGCATTGCTGCCATGGCGCACGGTGGCCGAGAATGTCGGTTTTGGTTTGGAGCTGGCGGGCGTTCCCGATGCGGAGCGCAAGGTGCGCGTTGACAAGCAGTTGAAGCTCGTGGGGCTTGACCAGTGGGGCGGCAAATTTGCCCATGAGCTTTCCGGCGGCATGCAGCAGCGCGTGGGCCTGGCGCGGGCCTTTGCCACGGAAGCGCCGATCCTGCTGATGGATGAGCCGTTCTCGGCGCTTGACCCGCTGATCCGCACCAAGCTGCAGGATGAGTTGCTGCAATTGCAGAAGACCTTGAAGAAAACCATCATCTTCGTCAGCCACGACCTTGAGGAGGCACTCAAGATCGGCAATCACATTTCCATCATGGAGGGCGGCCGCATTGTGCAGACAGGCAGGCCCGAGGACATCGTGCTGCGTCCGGCCAATGCCTATGTCAGCGAGTTCATTGCCAATGTGAATCCCCTGAGCGTGCTCACCGCGTGGAATGTCATGCGGCGCGCCGACGAGCTGGAAGCGGCCGGACAGGGCTGGACCTGGCTTGACCGGCGCAAGACGACGCGCTTCAAGCTGGACAAGCACAACAAGGTTGCGGCAGTGGAAAGAAGCGGCCAGGTGGCCACCTGGGTTTCCTGCGTTGAGGCGGAAAAGGCCTTGGGCAAGAAAGACCATCCGGTGTTCTGGGCCACGCCCGGCACCTCGCTCAAGACCGTCATGCTCGCCATGCACCGGGCCGATACGGCGCCGGTGGCCCTGTTCAATGACGACAATACCTTTGCCGGGGCCATCGGCGTGCGCGATGTGTTGCAGGCGGTGTTGCGGCGGTCAGAGTAGCCAGCTCTCACCCGTCTTGAGAGGCGGCACAGCGAGATGCCTGGTAATTGTCTGGCCGATGTCGGCGAAGGTTTTGCGGCGGCCGATGGAGCCGGGTGTCATGTCTTTTGAATAGCTGAGGACCGGGATGCATTCGCGGGTGTGGTCGGTGCCTTTCCAGGTGGGGTCATTGCCATGGTCGGCGGCGATGACGAGAAGATCGTCCTTGCGCAATTTCGAAAAAATCTGGGGCAATTGCGCATCGAAATGTTCCAGCGCCGCGCCATAGCCCTGCACATCGCGCCGATGGCCATAGTCCGTGTCAAAATCGACAAAATTGGTCATGAGGAAACCACCATCTTTCAGTCCGTCCATGTTTTCCAGGGTGGTCTGAAACAGAAGATCATGGCCCGCCACCTTGATTTCGCGGCCCGTGCCGGAATGGGCATAGATATCGCCGATCTTGCCGATGGACACGACATCGCGACCGGCTTTCGACAGAACATCCAGCAAGGTGGGTGAAGGCGGCAGCACGGCATAGTCTTTCCGGTTACCGGTGCGCTTGAAATTTCCGGCCGCCGTGCCGACGAATGGCCTGGCAATCACCCGGCCGATGTTCAGTTTATAGGAAAGTTCGCGGGCGATCTTGCAAACATCATAAAGGCGTTGCAGGCCAAACGTTTCCTCGTGGGCCGCGATTTGAATGACACTATCGGCGCTTGTATAGACAATTGGCTTTCCCGATTGCATGTGTTCAACACCGAGCTCGACAATGATCTCCGTGCCGGATGCGTGCTTGTTGCCAAGAATGCCGGGAATTTTCGCCTCTCTGATAAATTCGCCCGTGAAGGATTCCGGAAATGCCGGGATGGTATCGGGGAAGTAGCCCCACTCAAACTTCAACGGCACACCAGCCATTTCCCAATGGCCGGTGATCGTATCCTTGCCATGCGAAACTTCGGTGGCAAATCCCCAATTGCCTTTCACGGACGCTTCAACGTCCAATCCATGCGCCGAACCGCTGGCCGCCTGAAGCGCCCTGGCCATCCCCAGGGAAACCAGATTGGGAATCTTGAGCTCCCGGTGATCTGCGATGTGGCCCACCGTATTGGCTCCGTCATCCCCGAATTTGGCAGCATCAGGCGCACCGCCAATGCCGACGGAATCGAGAATGAAGAGGAAGACGCGGCTCATTTTCCGATCCTCTCGATGACACAAGGTGTCGCGCGCTTGGCTTTTCCCAGGACATAGGCGCTGCGGATTATTTTTTGGGCGCGTTCAAAACTGGCTTCGTCGCGGGCATGAATGATGGCGAGGGGCTTGGACTTGTCCACGGCGGCAGCCTTGCCTGCAAGTGCTGTGAGGCCTACGGCGTGATCAATCTTGTCCGCAGCCACGCGGCGGCCACCGCCGAGTTCGATGACGGCGAGGCCTAAAGCGCGGGTATCAATGGCGGCAATCTTGCCGGACTTCGTGGCATGGACGGCGCGGATGATGGGTGCTGCGGCCAAGTGTTTTGCCGGGTTTTCGACAAAGTCGTGGGGACCGCCAAGGGAGGAAACCATGCGCTGGAAACGTTCGGCAGCTTCACCCGTGCTCAAGGTTTTTTCCAACAGGGCGCGGGCGGTTTTGGCCGTGGCGATTTTTGCCAGCACCAGAAGTTCCGCGCCAAGGGAGATGGTGACCTCGTGGAGGCGCGCATCCCGATGGCTTCCTGTTAAATAATCCACGGCGTTTCTGATCTCCACGGCATTTCCGGCGGCGGAGGCGAGCGGCTCGTCCATGTCGGTGATGAGGGCCGAAGTCTTGAGGCCCGCGCCATTGGCCACTTTCACAAGGCTGTTGGCGAGGGTGACCGCATCCTTCTTTTTGGCCATGAAGGCACCGGAGCCGGTTTTCACATCCAGCACCAGTGCCTGCAATCCGGCGGCGAGTTTCTTGGACAGGATGGAGGCGGTGATGAGGGGAACGGATTCAACCGTGGCGGTCACATCGCGGATGCCATAGAGGCGCTTGTCGGCGGGGGCGAGATCGGCGGTCTGGCCGATGATGGCGGCACCCGTATCTTTTACGGTTTTGCGA
>JBAVOA010000135.1:0-4025 GCA_049691635.1 Aestuariivirga sp.
GGAAATGGCCGTTGTCGCCGGCGCGGGTGAAGTCGTTGTACATGGAGGCGACACCGTCGCCCACGCCGGCACCGGTGATGATGCCGGCGAGCGTCTCGACCATCAGCGAAAGGCCGAAGCCCTTCGGGCCGGCAAGGGGCAGTAGCGCCCCCTGGTTCACCTTGGCGGGATCGGTGATGGGCCTCCCCGCTGCATCGATGGCGAGCCCTTCGGGCAGCGGTTTTCCCTTGGCGATATGCTCGCGCACCGTGGAACCCGCGAGCGAACTCGTGGCCATGTCGAACAGCAGTTGCATACCGTTCCTGCCGGGCGCGCCGAAAGCAAAGGGATTGGTGCCGAGCACCGGCCGGAGACCGCCATGGGCGGTGACCTTCGGGAACGAATTGCTCATAGCGAGGCCAATCATTGAGGCTTCGGCTGCCATATTCACGTAATAAGATCCGGCGCCGAAGAAATTGCTGTTGCGCACCCCCACGACGCCGACGCCAGTAACGCGCGCCAGTGCGATGGCATGCTCCATGGCGCGTTCGGCGGCGTGATAGCCGAACCCACCGCGCCCATCGATACGTGCGATGGAGGGTGAGATGGCCTCAACCGTTGCATCACGCTGCGGCGTCAGCACGCCGGCCTCAATGCGTTTCAGGTGAATGGCGAGGCGTTCGAGCCCGAAATTCTGCCGCCCCACCATCTCGCACCAGACCATATGGCGGGCGGCGGAAGCAGCCTGTGCCTGCGAGCTGCCTTGGGCCATGAACAATGAAGCGATGAAATTGCGCAACGCTTCCGGGGCAACAGGCTGTGGCATAGTCACTTGACCGCGACGCGGTGGGGGGTAGCGAGTATCGCGCCCGCGGCCGGCACCGATTCCGCTGCATCGGTCCGGATGACGCCGCTGCTAGTCTCGAATAGATGGCCGAGGAGGATCGAGCCGACCGCCGCAGCACTATGTGGATCTGAGACAAGCACATGGTGATGCAGGCCCGGCGTCGTATTGACCTCGCTGATGAGGCCGTTGGCGCGGGTAAGCGGCTGCGAGATGTCCCGGCAGAGCAGATCAAGCCCCGCGAGCCTCACACCCAGATTTTGCACGAGCCTCGTGCCGAGGGCCACGGTGGTGGGATGGACTTCGCCTCGCACCACGTGGTTTTCGGCGGCGGTGTTTTCGTTGACGGCGCGTTTGACGACGACGATCTTGTCGGCCGCCGGGACGCTGGATAGTAACAGTCCTTGTGCCGTCAGATAGTTCTGGGCATCGCGGTCGAGGCGGAGAGGGCTCAATGCAGTGAAGGGGCGGTCCGTGAGCCTGTGGCGGTTTTCCACCTTCACGAGCTGCCGGATAGTGCTATTGCCGTCGCCTACCAGGCGCGGCGGATCGCGGCGGACCGCGTCGATCAGTTTGCCGTCGAGATAAAGCAGGCGAAAGGAGGCACCCTCGATCTGTTCCTCGGCGATGAGATCGGGATCGAAGCGGGAGGCGAGCCGTACCGCGCGGCGGAGCGACTTCGCGTCGGTGATGCCGGTGGTCACCCCTTGACCGCCGCCCGTTCCGCTCACCGGCTTGACGACGACGGGCTTGCCGGTTTCCGCCATGAGCCTGTGCGCCGGCTTGAGATTGGTGGGTGAGCAGCGCGCATGCAGCGGCACGTCGAGCCCCTGTTCGGCGAGAAGCCGATAGGTCAGGAGCTTGTTACCCATCAGCGCGAGGGTGAGATGATCGTCGAGACGCACCTCCGACATGCGCACGAGCGTCGAAATACTGTTACGGGCAATGCGGTGGTAACCGAAATCCCAGACTTCGCAAGCGGCTCCCAGGCTTGCTGCGGAGTCTTGCCAGAAGCCGTCGTAGAACGCCCGGCGGAGGTCGCGGAACCGCAGCAATTCGAGGACAGCCGGCAGGTCCAGGAGACGTTGGGCCCGGTAGAAACCCCTCTTTATTTGGTGATAAGTACTCATCGCAAAGTCCAACCTGACTATCTTTTGACCAGACAGTAATCTTCCTCGAGCTGTCTGTCGACCCAGTCGTAGGTGGAAATAACGGGCCACATCTGAGTTTTCCGGGTTGGATGTTAGTTTGGATTTGATCACCGCGCCAGTGGTGGCGTGGCCGGAGTGGCATCCGCACAGCGCACCGCGCACAGTGCCCGCAAGCACCCTGCCATACGGCTTGACTAGAGCGGAATGAGTCTACACGGAATCATATCCTGCGTTGATGAAGTAGATTCCGCACTTGCATTTGGTGAAGGTTGGGAGGAGCGATCCGATTTACTGCCAGGCGGACTTGATGTTTCATTCCTTTGCTTTTCGCCGGAGGTTTTTCAGCTTGGCAAAGACTTGCTCTATGGGATTGGGATCGGGGCTGTAGGGTCGCAGAAAGAAGAGCCTTGCTCCGACGCTGCAAATGGCGACCCTGACGGCATTGTTCTTGTGGCTGCCGAGGTTGTCCATAATTACGATGTGGTTTGGCCTGAAACTTGGCACGGGGATTTGTTCGACATGGCGCAGGAAGCTCCCCGTCTATGGGGCCATCAAACACACAAGGTCCCATGATTGCATCATACCGATGCGCGGCAAGGAATGTCATCGTCTTCCAGTGGCCGTGCGGAACTTGTGCCATCAGCCGTGCGCCCTTGCGGCTCCATCCCCGGATGGGTGCCATGTTGGTTTTGGCCCAGGTTCCATCCATGAAGACAAGGCGTTCAATGGCAACGCATGGCTGGTATTTCTTCCACCAATACCGCCGTCTGGCGAAGTCAGGCCTTTCCTGCTCGGCGGTTTGTACCGTTTTCTTTGAAGCTCAGTCCCGCCCTGTGGACGAAGTTCCAGACCGTCGGGTAGTCAACCTTGAAACCGCGGGGCCTCTAAGTCGTCGGCCAGCCCTTGAAGAGTGAAGTCTCCAGCCGCGATCCGTGCCGGCAGCCACTCCCGGTTGGCGCCAACAATCTTTTGTGGCCGATAGCCGCCAATCTTTGAAGGTGCAACACTCCCCGTCTGCCGGTGCCGGGCCAACCATTTGATGACACTTGAAGCCCTGACTCCGAGACGCGCCGCCACTGCATGGTGGCTCTCGCCAGCTTCCACAAACAGTACTTCGCGGTCACGAGATTCCATCGGAAATAGATTTGTCATCCATGCTGGCCTCCTATCCAGTCCCCAACTTGAATCGGAAATCAACTGATCTGGGAATCCATGTTCGAGTCGGTCAAAACTCATCCCGTTCTAGGCATTGTACCATGATTCCGGCTTAACCTCAGTCGGGGGGACCCATCGTTTCGCTCGGGGTGAGAGTTCTCCACTATACGATTGGATTGAGGGGAACGAGAACAACAGTTGGTATTCCTGGCTCAGGGCTTTCGTGGATCAACTATCGGCCCAACTCGTCAGGACACCAGTCACAACCGGACCGCCGCCCCTCCCCCTTGCCGGTCGACTTAACGAAGCTTACTTCGAACGATCCAACCACAACAGTCTTCAAGAGCGCGGCGATTGAGCAAGTGGCCGCCGCGTCTACGAGTGAGCTCGCTCCAATTCTTAACTCTGTATATGCTTATAGAATAAAATCGAGCCCGTCGATGCTTAACGCATTGACTCCCGCAAGTACAATTTCCATTTCGGGGCTGGTGTTGCCGCCGTTGTTGACCTGGACTATGGTGTCTGTTCCCGACTGGAATACCCTCACCTGTCCAACTCCGGTAAAGCCTGCTGTTCCGATGAAAGTGAAGGCGTCATTGAAGCTCGTACCGGTATTCGCATCTATATCGAATAGATCAATCTTGTCGCTGGCATGCTCAAAATCGACGATGGTGTCCCGCTTTGCTGAACCCGCCGCCGAACCATTTATTCCATTGAAGTCGAAGATATCGTTGCCAAGTCCGCCGGTCAGCCTGTCCTGACCACCGGCACCGTTCAGGGTGTCATTCCCAGCGCCACCATCGATGATGTCGCGGCCATCTCCGCCATCGAAGCTGTCATTGCCACCCCAACCGAAGAACTGGTCGGCGCCGGTGCCACCAATGAAAGTATCATTG
>JBAVOA010000136.1:0-8567 GCA_049691635.1 Aestuariivirga sp.
GTCCTAGCCGTTCCCGTCGCTCTCGTCGGGATAGTCGCCCTTCAGCACCGTCTCAAAATGCCCCCTGACGGCGTCATTGCAGCCGCAGGATTTTTGCGCCAGCCGGTGGTGGTCCTCGATCACCAGATAGCCCCGCTTCACGCTCAGGATTTTCTCCTGCTTGAAGCGCCCGATCACCCGGCTGATGTAGCTGCGCCCCACGCCCAGCATGGCGGCCAGCCGTTCCTGGGTGAGCGGCACTTCGCTTTCGCCCGTGCGGTCCACCGCGGCGAGAATCCATTTGGCGGCGCGCTGCTCGATGCCGTGCGCCGCATTGCAGGCGGTCGACTGGAAGATTTGCGCCATGGTGCAATCGGCATAGCGCGCAAACAGGTTGTCGAGCGACCGTGATGCGGTCTTGGCCTGATCCAGCACGGTGATGGGCAGCGCCATAAAATCGCCACCGAACTGCACCATGATTTTTGAATAGGCGGGAAGTTTGCCCTGGCTGACAATGCCGCCCACCGCTCCTTCCCGGCCGATCAGCATGGTTTCCACTGCCCCGCCGTCCTCCGTGGAAATCACGAAGGACACGAGCGTTGGCCCCAGCGGGAAATAAACCGTGCTCACGTCCTGGCCGTGGTCGTAGAGGATTTCATTGGCATTGGCAGAAAAGGGCTTGAGATGGGGCGCCAGCAGATCAAAATCTCCGCTGCGCAGGTGGTCCAACAGGTTGTTTTTGGTCGGCTGTTTCATGTCACCAATTTAATGCTGGAACTGTCCACTAGTGTACAGACAACCCGTGTCCATCTGTCTATGGCAGCACATATGAGAATTCACATGTCACCACGAAGTAGCGCCAGGAAGATGCCCGCTTTGATGCGGGATGAACGCGGCTGCGGCGCGATGGTTCCCCCTGTCCGGGGCTCCCGGCCATGATCGCTCCCCTGGACCGCTGCCTGATTGTCGAAGAGAATTTCCTGATCCGCCAGGATCTTGCCGACATGCTGCAGTCCCTGGGCTTCCGCCAGGTGGACGAGGCGGAAAGCAATGCGCAGGCCATGGCGCTGCTTGCCACCACCGCCTACCGCATGGCTTTCATCTATATCATCCATCCCGATGATGGAAACCAGTCCCTTGCCGCAACGCTCCGCGACATGAACATTCCCTTTGTCGTCACCATGGCCCATCTCGAGGCGCGCGACCTTCCGCCGGTGATGAAAGATGCGCCCGTGGTTTCAAAGCCCTACAACTTCGAGGCCCTCAGGAAAATTCTCGCAAGCCTTTAACTGCTCCAGCGCAGCGCTCAATTGGCGTCACCGGTGCCGCTGGACTCGCAAAAAAGCCTGTGCAAGTCTCAAGCGCATGCGGGTTGATCATCTCGTCTGGTATTGCGCCGATCTCGCCGAAGGTGAACGCTATTTCGCCGAACGGATGGACTGTGGCTCGGCCTATGGCGGGGTTCATCCAGGCGAAGGCACGGCCAACCGCCTGCTGTCGCTTTCCGGCACGGCCTATGTGGAAATCCTCGGCCGCGATCCGGCCCAGCCCGAAACCAGCCTCGCGCCTGAAGTGCGGGCGCTGAAAGGCCATGGCCTCTATCACTGGGCCATCGGCGGGGTTGATCTCGCGAGCCTGCGCCAGAAAGCCATCGCCGGAGGTCTGGCAGGCAGCGATCTCGTCACCGGCGGCCGCAAGCTGCCCTCC
Organism: Aestuariivirga sp.; assembly: GCA_049691635.1. Classification (GTDB taxonomy): domain Bacteria; phylum Pseudomonadota; class Alphaproteobacteria; order Rhizobiales; family Aestuariivirgaceae; genus Aestuariivirga. The sequence goes on from JBAVOA010000136.1 coordinate 1,687, forward strand.
GGCAGTTGGCTGGGCTGGACCTGTTTCGGCATTCGTGATCATCGCTTTGGCGCCCTTGTGCCCTTCTTCATCGACTGGGGCGATAGCGCCCATCCCGCCGGATCCGCGCCGCGCGGCGGCAGCCTGGGGCCGGTTGAAGTGTCCTCGCCCGCTGCAAAAGAACTGCGCGAAATCTACCGCACCCTCGGCCTCGACTTCGCCGTGCGTGAGGCGCAACAGCCCGGCCTCTCGGTCGCCCTGCAAAGCGCCAGAGGCAGCCATGTACTCTCGATGTTCAATTCGGTCCCGCAGGGCTATGTGATGTGAAGGAAACCCTCCCATGACAAGACTGAGCGGCAAACGTGTCATCATCACCGGCGGTTCAACGGGCATCGGTGCCGCCATCGCGCGCCGTTTTCTCGATGAAGGGGCGAAAGTCTGCGTCTGGTGCCGCAATCCGGAAAATGCCGGAGCCATCCGCAAGGAGCTTCCCGCTCTGGCCGATGTGGTCCGCGTCGATGTGGCTGAACCCGGCGAAGTCGACAGTGCTTTCCCCCGCTCGGTGGCAGCCCTTGGCGGGCTCGATGTGATGATCTGCAATGCCGGCATTTCCATCCGGCGTGATTTTGTCGATATCGACCGCGCCGACTTTGACCGTGTCATGCGCGTCAATGTCCACGGCGTGTTTTATCCCAGCCAGCTTGCCGCCCGCCACATGCTGAAAGCCGGCGGCGGCGCCATCCTGATCACCGCCTCCACCGCCGGCGTGGTGGGCTACCGCCACTATTCCGATTACAACGCCAGCAAGGGCGCCGTGCTCGCCATGATGCGCACCATGGCCATCGAGCTTGCGCCAACGATAAGGGTGAACGCCATCAACCCGGGCTACACGTCCACCCCCATGCAGGATGCCGAATATAGCCCCGAGATGTTACGCAAAGTGAACGGCATCATCCCCCTGGGCCGCCACGGAAGGCCCGAGGAACTGGCCGGCCTCTATGTCTATCTCGCCTCCGACGAGGCCGCCTACGCCTCGGGCGGCATCTTCACCTTCGACGGTGCCGAAAGCGTAGGCTCGGCGGCCATCACCCTGTGATCCAGGTCCGGGGCTGCAGGGAGCAACACCCGGTCACTGCGCCTCGAGATCATCCACTTGGTCGTTCTGGTCCAGCGGCACGGCCCGCGCGGCCTCCAGGCCGTCCACGCACAGCCTGGTTTTCTGCGTGGAAATGCCAACCGAGCGGTAGAGCAGTTCGATTGCCGCGATGCGCCGGCGCTCGCCGCGCAGGTCGATGGGCGGTGAACGCTGGCCCGAGCGGATGATGGCGTTCACGCGGTAGGTGTCGCGCTGGCCATTGCCGAAGCGCACCGTCATTTCCAGCATCTCGATGTCAAGCCCGGTGGAACGCAGGCGCAGCGCCCGGTAGAAATCCGTGGCGCCAACGTTGATCACATCCTGGTCGATGAGGAAGCCCACGCTCTTGCAGCCCAGCTCGCTCCACTGCGGCGGGGGTGGTGGGGGCGGAGGCGGTGGCGGCAGGCCCACCCCGGCGCGCAGCACCAGCGTCACCTGCCCCTGGGGAATGTAGCTCACTTCAACTTCGCGCAAAGGCCCCGGCCTCTGCTTGCGGATGATGCCGGTCATCTCGCCCGGCCGCAGCTTTGTGGCGATGCGGAAGCGGTCGGTTTCGCCACTGCGGTAGATGAGCCGCACGCTCTGGATATCCACCGCCCCGCCCCGCGCCTCGAGGCGCATGTTGCGGATCATCCGGTCCTCTGGCCGCAACACGATCGTATCGATCTGCGGTTCCACCGGATCGGGCGTATAGGTGAACTGCCCCACCGGCCGCATGGCCTCCTGGGCAAAAGCCAGTGGTACGGCAAACGTCGTGAACAGCGCCAAACACAGGGCGAAACGGGCTGAAAGTTTCATGGGAGAATCTCCGGTTGCGTGATGGCCGTGAAGCTAGCGCGCCCTGCCCTTGCCTACAACCCCAGCAACCGCTCCAGTTGATGCTTTCCGATGCCGAAGCGCGTCTTCGTCTCGGCGATCTCGGCCGTGATCTTCGCAACGGCCGCCGCACCGCGCGGGGCCGCCAGCTTCCGCCCCACGATCATCACGTTCTTCGGCGTATGGGCATCCGAGACGAATTCGAACAGCTTGCTGTCATAGCCGGAAAGTTCCAGCAGCTGCGCCCGCATCCCGTCGGTCACCATTTCGGCCATACGATCTTCATAGGTGCCAAAGCGCAGCAGGAAGTTGAGCCCCGCATCCGCGTGCCCCTCCTTCATCTCCCGGCGGATCTGCTTGTGGCAGCACGGCGCCACCACGATCAGCGCCGCTTCCGCTTTGATCGCCTTGGCCAGCGCATCGTCGGTGGCCGTGTCGCAGGCGTGGAGCGCAATCACCACGTCGGCGCCCGCGCAGTCAAAGCCCGCGATGCTCCCCTCCACAAAGGAAAGCCCGGCAAAGCCCGAAGCCGCGGCAATGGAATTGCCCAGCCGCACCAGGTCAGCCCGCACCTCGACGCCCACCACCTTCGCCTCGCGTTTCAGACTGTTCACCAGATGGTCATAGAGCGCGAAGGTGAGATAGCCCTTCCCCGCCCCCATATCGACAATGCGCAAAGGCTTGCCCTCCGGCAATTGCCGGATCAGCCCGTCCACGATCTCGATGTATTTGTTGATCTGGCGGAACTTGTCCTGGGCCGATTTTAGCACATTGCCCGCCGCATCTGTCAGACCAAGGGCATGAAGATAAGGCCGCCCGGCACTTCCAACCAGCCGGTTCTTGGCCCGGTTATGGCTGAGTTCGGGGGCGTCCGTGAGCGAAGGCGCAGCGCGCGCGAGAACGAAATGCCCGCCATGCCGCGAAAGGTTCACGTCAGCCTCAAGCGTATGCAGCCGCGCCCCGGAAAACCGCGCCGTCAAAAGTTCCGCCAACAGGCCGCGCGCTTCCTCCAGCGGATAATTCTTCACAATGTCGCGGGTCTTGTGGTGATAGGTGAAACTCAGCTTCAGTTCGCGCTTCACCAATATGGGCCGCACCTCCACCGACTTGAGATCAGCCGCCGCGGCAGCGGGCTTTCCCACACTCAACTTGACGAAGGCGCCCGCCGCCACAGCAGTCCCCAGCGCCTCTAGCCATTCGGTCAAAGCCGGTTCTTGCGGATGTTTAGGTTCCATGCCCCGTGGTTGGATAAGTTTGGAGCGCATGTCAAATGTTATGCAAAAAGGGTCCGCTGGCCAGGCACTCCATTAATCCGCCCAGGAGATGATGGCGCGCTCAGTGCGGCGATTAAAAATGCCAGCAGCCTGCGGAAGCAAGACGCTACCACTAAACAATATCAAGCTTACGGTCCGGTTGGCGAATTACAAATTGTTCATTCTGGGCTGGTGGGCTCGTCATATGGGCTGCGTCTTCCAGGCGAATTGATCTTTATACGCATTAAATTTTGTTCATGTCGCCGTATGTCAGTATTCTATCAGCTAGCCGCCCTATACATCGAGCCATGCCTTGCCAACCCAAATCCATCATGCGTGCTAATCATTGTTCTTTCTGCGCACGCGCACGGGATATCGGGTGACGGACATGTTCGCAAACGCGCCGGAAAATTGCGGCCACATCATACCGGATTATTCCAGGCACAAGGCGGCAGGAGCCCGTGCTTACTTTCCGGCGCTGCCACAGTCAGCCGAAGCAGCGGCACGCCAGTTCGTCGTGAGGTTGTGGAACGTTGGCTCTGCGGATCGTGGTAAGGCGGAAAAATTCATTGCCGGATCCTTCGAGAAAGAATTTTCCGCATCGGTTGTGGTCGATTATCCCCTCTTGCTTGGCCTGATCGACAGGCGCGGGCACATTGCCGCCGCAGTCGGGCTGCGCCAGGCGAAAGACGAAACGTTGTTTCTCGAACAATACCTGTCTCACCCGGTTGAGTTTGCGGCAAGCCGCTTCGCCGCACGGGTCATAGAGCGCAAAAGCATCGTTGAGCTGGGCAGCTTCGCCTCCAACAGCAACACCGCATCTTTCCTTTTGATCGGCGCTGCTGCGGCATATTTGATGCGGCACGGCCTTGAATTCGGCCTGGTCACCGCCACCGAAAAAATGTGCAGGCTCTTCAAACTCTGCAATTTCGATACGCAAATCCTATGCCCGGCGCGAAAAGATGCGTTGCGCGGCAGTCGTGCCAATTGGGGAACCTATTACGACTGCGCGCCGCAGGTGGTCATTGGCTCCGTCAGACAATGCCTGGGTGCCATCATGGGCTCCACGACCACACGCCGGACCAGGCTGGTCAGTATCTTCAGTCAGATCGAGGCATTGGATGAATAGTCAGGTATGGGCGAGCCTTCTCCGCCACAGGCAGCATCAAGCGGCACGGATTGCTGTCAAGGACAGCCATTACGAAATCACCTACCAGAACCTCACCGGCGAAGTGGACCGTGTTGCCGGAGAGTTGCGCGGGATATGCCCCGGCGATCGCCCCATGATCGCTTGCATGGATAATTCACCAGCCTGGGTCCTGCTTGATCTTGCCCTGCTGCGGCTCAACCGCTGCGCCGTTCCCCTGCCCGGCTTTTTCACGCCAGCCCAACGGGAATTCGTGGCAAACCAGTCAGGCGCCGAATTCATCATCACTGAAGCCGCCGATGGTACTCCCGGTTTGCATCTTGGCGGCAAGACGCTGCACGTCCGGCACCTCGCAACAAACCCGGTTCCGCTGCCTGCAGGGACCGCGAAAATTACCTTTACCTCCGGATCCACGGGCAGGCCAAAAGGCGTGTGCCTGTCCGTTGCGCTGATGGACCAGGTGGCGATGTCGCTGGTCGCGGCCATTGGCGAGGAGAATTCAGGGGTTCACTGCGCCGTCCTGCCGCTCAGCGTGCTGCTCGAAAATGTTGCCGGGCTCTATACCACGCTCATTGCCGGCGGCACTTACCACGTGCCCGCCCTGACCAGCATCGGTTTTGCCAAACCTTTCGCCCCCGATTTTCCCCTGCTTCTGGCGACACTTGCTTCCGGCAGCATCACCAGCAGCATCCTCGTGCCTGAACTGCTGCTGGGTCTGATGCATATGCTTGCCGCCACAAAACAGAGGCTTCCGGGCTTGAAGTTCGTTGCCGTTGGTGGCGCGAAAGTATCAGCCAGCCTGCTCGAACGCTCCGCTGCTCTGGGATTGCCGGTGTACCAAGGTTATGGATTGAGCGAAGCGGCCTCCGTCGTCGCCGTCAATTCACCACGGGCAAACAAGTCCGGCAGCGTCGGCAAGCTCCTGCCGCACATGAGGGTGACATTCGGCAAGGACGGCGAAATCTTCCTCGAAAATCCCCATCTGCTCGGCTATGTCGGACATCCCTTTGCATCCCGGCGTTTTGCTACGGCGGACCTCGGCCATGTCGATGGCGACGGTTTCCTGTTCATTGACGGCCGTACATCGAATGTCCTCATCACCTCGTTTGGTCGCAATATCTCGCCCGAATGGGTCGAGAGCGAGTTGCTGGCCAATCCGCAGGTGGGCCAGGCCCTGGTCTTTGGCGAGGCCTGTCCGGCGCTTTCCGCCCTCATTGTTCCGGCCTCTCCCCACGTCACCGATCCGCAGATCGCCGCCGCGGTGGAAAGGGCAAACCTGGCCCTGCCCGCCTATGCCCATGTGAAAAACTGGACCAGGGCAAACCGCTTCACCGCTGAGAACGGCCAGTTGACCGCCAATGGCCGCCTGCAGCGGCCCGCAATTTTCAAGGAGTATTCTGACATCATGAAATCAACGGCAGCGAAATCAAACAAGCCCCAGCGTTTCTTCGAGCGCTTGCTGCAGGAGACAGCCGGGGAACGCAATTACCTCCTGGCAACCCGGCAGATCCAGGACGGTCTGGCGGGGCGCATCTCCAGGGAGACCTATCTCGATTATCTGGCGGAAGCCTATTACCATGTCCGTCACACGGTTCCCCTACTCACCCTGGCCCGCAACAACCTGGCGCCGGAGGACCAGTGGCTCGCCCCCTCCTTTTCCGAATACATCGCCGAGGAGAGCGGCCATGAGGAATGGATCCTCGATGACATCGCCAACACCGGCGGCAATGCCGCAAGTGTGCGCCATGGCACGCCACGCATGGCAACCGAGCTGATGGTGGCCTACGCCTATGATTTCGTCACCCGCGTCAACCCCGTGGGTTTCTTTGGCATGGTCCTCGTGCTGGAAGGTACCAGCACTCAGCTGGCCACGGCGGGAGCCGGCGCCCTGATGAAATCCCTCAAGCTGCCCGAAACCTGCTTCCACTACCTGACCTCCCATGGCTCGCTCGATCTTGAACACATGAAATTCTTCGAGGGGCTGATGGACCGGATTGAAGATCCCAAACATCAGGCCGCCATCATCCATATGGCAAAACGCATGTACATTCTCTTTGCCGACCTGTTCCGGGCTATTCCCCATGACGTGGGCCACGAACGTGCCGCTTAAGGGCAAACACATCCTGCTCACCGGCGGCACCGGCGGCATTGGCCGCCTCGTCTGCCAGGAGCTAATCAACGCGGGCGCCAGGCTGAGCCTCATTACGCAACGTAACCGCCTGCCCTTTTCCGCTAATCTCATTCAGGCCAACCTGGCCAAACGCGAAGACCTGGCCAGCGCCTGCCGGACAGCCGCCGACATGAAACCCGACATTCTCGTCAATCTCGCCGGCCTGCAGTACTTCGGGAAATTCGAAGGCGAAACCCTGGAGCATCTTGAAAACGGCTTTGCCGTCAACCTTGTCGCCCCGGTTGCCCTGAGCAAAGCGGTGGTGCCGGCCATGCGCAGCCGCGGCTCCGGCCAGATCGTGAATGTGGGCTCCATCATGGGCTCCATCGGCTGCGCCCATTTCGTTACCTATTCCAGCGCCAAGGCGGGCCTCAAGGGCTT
>JBAVOA010000137.1:0-12322 GCA_049691635.1 Aestuariivirga sp.
TGAAGGTTGAGCCCAAGACCAAGGCAGACCAGGAAAAGATGGCCGTGGCTTTGTATAAGCTTGCCTCTGAAGATCCATCATTCCGTGTTTCGTCTGACTCTGAGTCAGGCGAAACCATCATCAAGGGCATGGGCGAACTTCATCTCGACATCAAGGTTGATATCCTGAAGCGCACCCACAAGGTTGAAGTGACCGTTGGTGCTCCGCAGGTTGCCTATCGTGAAACCATTACGCGCGCGACTGAAGTTGACTATACCCACAAGAAACAGACCGGCGGTACGGGCCAGTTTGCCCGCGTCATTCTCGAAATCGAACCCAACGAAAAGGGTGCGGGTTACGAGTTCGAAAGCAAGGTCGTTGGCGGTACGGTTCCCAAGGAATACATCCCCGGCGTTGAAAAGGGGCTGAACTCGGTCATGGGCTCCGGCATTCTCGCAGGCTTCCCGATTGTTGACATCAAGATTGCGCTGACCGATGGCGCTTATCACGAGGTTGACTCTTCGGCGATCGCCTTCGAAATCGCCTCGCGCATGGCACTTCGTGAAGGCCTGCAGAAGGCGGGTGCTGTCCTGCTCGAACCGATCATGAAGGTTGAAGTCACCTCGCCTGAAGATTATCTCGGTGGTGTTATCGGCGATCTCAATTCCCGCCGTGGCCAGATCCTGGGTACGTCGTCACGCGGCAACGCGCAAATCGTGAACGCGATGGTGCCGCTTGCCAACATGTTCGGTTACATCAACAACCTGCGCTCGATGAGCCAGGGCCGCGCATCCTATACAATGCAATTCGATCACTACGAACAGGTACCCGGTGCGGTGGCTGAAGAAGTGAAGAAGAAATACGCTTAATTCATTTTTTGTTTAACGGAGAACTCCGATGGCCAAAGAGAAATTCCTTCGCGACAAGCCGCATTGCAACATTGGCACGATAGGCCATGTTGACCATGGCAAGACGTCGCTGACGGCAGCGATCACCAAGGTGCTGGCGGAGACGGGGGGCGCGACATACACGGCCTATGACCAGATCGACAAGGCGCCCGAGGAAAGGGCGCGCGGGATTACGATTTCGACGGCGCACGTCGAGTACCAGACGAAGAACCGGCATTACGCCCATGTGGACTGCCCGGGCCATGCTGACTATGTGAAGAACATGATCACCGGTGCGGCCCAGATGGACGGCGGCATTCTGGTGGTGTCGGCGGCTGACGGCCCGATGCCGCAGACGCGCGAACACATCCTTCTGGCCCGCCAGGTCGGCGTCCCGGCGCTGGTTGTGTTCATGAACAAGGTGGACATGGTTGACGATCCGGAGCTTCTGGACCTCGTTGAAATGGAAGTGCGCGAGCTCTTGACCTCCTACCAGTTCCCCGGCGATGACATTCCGATCATCCGCGGCTCGGCCTTGTGTGCCCTGAACGGCACCAACCCGGAGATCGGCCATGACGCCATTCTCAAGCTGATGGCGGCGGTTGACAGCTATATTCCGCAGCCCGAGCGGGCCAAGGACCAGCCGTTCCTGATGCCGATCGAGGACGTGTTCTCGATCTCGGGCCGTGGCACGGTGGTGACGGGCCGTATCGAGCGCGGCATCATCAAGGTTGGCGAGGAAGTCGAGATCGTGGGCCTGCGCGACACGGTGAAGTCCACCGTGACCGGCGTCGAAATGTTCCGCAAGCTGCTGGACTCAGGCGAGGCTGGCGACAACGTGGGCGCACTCTTGCGCGGTATTGACCGTGAGGGCGTGGAGCGTGGCCAGATCCTGTGCAAGCCCGGTTCAGTCAAGCCGCACAAGAAGTTCAAGGCGGAAGCCTATATCCTGACCAAGGAAGAGGGCGGCCGTCACACGCCGTTCTTTGCCAACTACCGTCCGCAGTTCTACTTCCGGACCACGGATGTGACCGGCGTGGTCACCCTTCCGGCCGGCACGGAAATGGTGATGCCGGGCGACAATATCGCCTTTGACGTCGAGCTGATCACGCCCATCGCCATGGAGGAGAAGCTGCGCTTCGCCATCCGTGAAGGCGGTCGTACCGTCGGTGCCGGCGTTGTTGCCAAGATTACAGAATAGAGCAGGTTACCAAGATGCAACGACAAAACATCCGTATCCGTCTCAAAGCGTATGACCATCGCATTCTCGATACGTCAACGCGCGAGATCGTGAACACGGCAAAACGCACGGGCGCACAAGTGCGTGGGCCTGTTCCTCTTCCAACACGTATCGAGAAGTTCACCGTGAACCGCTCGCCACACGTTGACAAGAAGAGCCGTGAGCAGTTCGAGATGCGGACGCACCGTCGTCTGTTAGATATCGTCGATCCAACTCCGCAGACAGTTGATGCTTTGATGAAGCTCGACCTGGCTGCAGGTGTTGATGTTGAAATCAAGCTCTAAGGCGAGCTTACTAGGAGAGTAGCGATGCGTTCTGGCCTCATCGCCGTAAAACTGGGCATGACACGGATCTACACGGAAGAGGGAACGCAAGTTCCGGTCACCGTGTTGAAAGTGGATAATTGCCAAGTTGTTGCGCAAAAAACGAATGAAAAGCACGGCTACACAGCGGTTCAGCTGGGTGTTGGCGTGGCGAAGATCAAGCGCCTGTCGAAAGCCGAGCGCGGCCACTTTGCAGCCGCCAAGGTTGAGCCGAAGCGCAAGCTGCAGGAGTTCCGCGTGAGCCCCGACAACACGATGCCGGTTGGCTCGGAAGTGACGGTTGACCACTTTGTGGCCGGCCAGTTCGTGGACGTGACCGGCACCTCGCTGGGCAAGGGTTTCCAAGGCGGCATGAAGCGCTGGAACTTCAAGGGACTTCGTGCAACGCATGGTGTTTCAGTAAGCCATCGTTCGATTGGTTCGACGGGTAACCGCCAGGATCCGGGCAAAGTGTTCAAGGGCAAGAAGATGCCCGGGCAGATGGGTTCGGAAACGGTTACAACGCAGAACATCGTTGTTGTCCGTACCGACAAGGACCGCGGTCTCATCATGCTCAAGGGATCAGTTCCCGGCAGCAAGGGTGGCTGGGTTTCAGTTCGTGACGCAGTTAAGCGCAAGCTTCCGGATGCAGCTCCCAAGCCCGGTGCCTTCAAGGCACCCGTGGTTGTGGCAGCGGCCCCCGAGCTGGTGAAGGAGTAAGGCGGTCATGAAAGCCGACGTTCAAACACTCGATGCGACGAAAGCAGGCTCGGTAGAGCTGGCGGACCACATTTTTGGTCTTGAGCCGCGCGTTGACATTATCCACCGGGTTATCCAATGGCAGCTCAACAAGCGCCAGCAGGGCACCCACCAGGCAAAGTCGCGCGGTGAAATCAACCGCACGACGAAGAAGCATGGCAATCAAAAAGGCGGCGGCGGTGCCCGCCACGGTTCGCGCAAGGCCGGTATTTTCATAGGCGGCGGCAAGGCCTTTGGTCCCCGGTTCCGCAGCCATGAAACCTCGCTGAACAAGAAGGTTCGGGCGCTCGGGCTTCGTCATGCCCTTTCGACCAAGGCAAAGGCCTCCGAGATCATCATCATCGACAAGGCGGAAGTGAAGGAAGCCAAGACGAAGCTCGTCCAGGCAGCCTTTGCAAAGCTCGGCTGGGTGAATGCGCTGATCATCGATGGCGCAACACTGAATGAAGGCTTTGCCAACGCAGCGCGCAACATTCCCAATATCGACGTGCTGCCGGTGCAGGGCATCAACGTCTATGACATCCTGCGCCGGAAGAATTTGGTCCTGACCAAAGCTGCCGTCGAAGCCCTGGAGGCGCGCTTCAAATGAGCAAAGAACATTATTACAATATCATTCGCAGTCCTGCGATCACGGAAAAGGGAACATTGGTTTCCGAACACAACCAGATTGTGTTCAATGTGGCACTGGATGCGACCAAGCCAGCGATCAAGAAAGCCATCGAAGGGCTTTTTGGCGTGAAGGTAAAATCCGTGAATACGCTCATCCGCAAAGGCAAGCAGCGCCGTTTCAAGGGCCAGCTTGCCATGTTGAGCGATGTCAAGCGCGCCTATGTGACCCTCGAAGAAGGTCAGCGGCTTGATGTGACAACTGGCCTCTGAGTGGTGAATTAGAAAATGGCTCTCAAAACATTCAAACCGACTAGCCCAGGCCGCCGCCACCTGATTCAGGTGGACCGCAGCCAATTGTGGAAGGGCGGCCCGGTCAAGGCCCTCGTGGAAGGCCTCAACAAGAACGGTGGCCGCGGCAACACGGGCCGCATCACCTCACGCCGCAAGGGCGGCGGGCACAAGACGGCTTACCGCCTGGTGGATTTCCGCCGCGTGAAGGCTGACGTTGCCGCAACCGTCGAGCGCATCGAGTATGATCCGAACCGGACCGCATTCATTGCCCTGATCAAGTATGCTGATGGCGAGCTTTCCTACATCCTGGCGCCGCAACGCCTGGCGGTTGGGGATCAGGTTGTTTCCGGCCAGTCGGTTGACGTGAAGCCTGGCAATGCCATGCCGCTTGGCGCGATGCCGGTGGGCACGATTGTCCACAACGTGGAAACCAAGCCAGGCAAGGGTGGCTCATTGGCGCGCTCCGCTGGCACCTATGCCATGGTTGCCGGCCGCGACCAGGGATTTGCGCTTCTCAAGCTCAAGTCCGGCGAAACCCGCATGGTGGATTCCGCCTGCATGGCAACGGTTGGCGCAGTTTCCAATCCTGACCATATCAACGAAGTGGTTGGCAAGGCCGGTCGTACCCGTTGGAAGGGTGCCCGTTCGGTTTCGCGCGGTATTGCACGCAACCCGGTCGACCATCCAAACGGCGGCCGTACCAACGGTGGCAAGCACTGGGCAACACCCTGGGGCAAACCAACGAAGGGCAAGAAGACCCGTTCCAACAAGTCAACCAACAAGTTCATCGTGCGCAGCCGCCACGATCGCAAAAAGTCGCAGTAAGAGGTAGCCCGTGGCACGTTCGCTCTGGAAAGGCCCGTTTGTAGACGGATACATACTGAAGAAGGCCGATGTTGCACGCGCAGCCGGCCGGCATTCAGCGATCAAGACGTGGAGCCGCCGCTCGACAATCCTGCCGCAGTTCGTGGGGCTCACGTTCCAGGTCCACAACGGCAACAAGTTTATCCCGGTGAACATTTCGGAAGAAATGGTCGGGCATAAGCTTGGAGAGTTCGCGCCGACACGGACGTTCCGTGCCCATTCGGCATCAGACAAGAAGGCAACGAAGGCGCCGTAACATGAGCAAACCAGTTAGAAAACGCTCGCTCGCTGACAATGAGGCAAAGGCCATCACCCGGTCTATCCGCATCAGCCCGCGCAAACTGAACGAGTTGGCCACCATCATCCGTGGCATGACCGCGTCCAAGGCGCTGGCCGAGCTGACCTTCTCACGCCGCCGCATCGCGAAGGACGTGAAGAAGACCCTCGAGTCGGCAATCGCCAACGCTGAGAACAACCATGACCTCGACATCAACAACCTTGTTGTGGCCGAAGCCTGGGTTGGCAAGAATTTGGTGATGAAGCGCTTTATGCCGGGCGCCCGCGGCCGTGTGGGCAAGATCGAGAAATTCTTCAGCGAACTGACGATCATTGTTCGCGAAGTGAAGGAGGCCGCTTAATGGGTCAGAAAGTCAATCCGATTGGTCTGCGTCTGGGCATTAACCGGACCTGGGACTCGCGCTGGTATGCGAACAGTCGGGAATATGGAAAGCTCCTCCATGAGGATATGGCGATCCGCAGCTACCTCAAGACCGAACTCAAGCAGGCCGGTGTTGCCAAGGTTCTGATCGAGCGGCCGCACAAGAAATGCCGGGTCACGATCTACTCGGCCCGTCCGGGCGTGGTGATCGGCAAGAAGGGTGCAGACATCGAAAAGCTGCGCAAGAAGGTTGCCGACATGACGGGTTCAGAGGTTCATCTGAACATTGTCGAAATCCGCAAGCCTGAAGTTGACGCAACACTTGTTGCCGAGAGCATCGCCCAGCAGCTCGAACGCCGTGTGGCGTTCCGCCGGGCCATGAAGCGCTCGGTGCAGTCGGCCCAGCGCATGGGCGCGGAAGGCATTAAGATCACCTGTTCGGGCCGTCTGGGCGGCGCGGAAATTGCCCGCGTCGAGTGGTACCGCGAAGGCCGCGTGCCTTTGCACACGCTGCGCGCAGATATTGATTACGGTGTCGCCACGGCCCACACGGCCTACGGCACCAACGGCGTGAAGGTCTGGATCTTCAAGGGCGAAATCCTTGAGCATGATCCGATGGCGCAGGACAAGCGCATGGCCGAAACGCCTGATAGTGGACAACGTCCTCGCCGCGACCGTGATGGCGCGAACTGAGGTTTGAGGTAAGCGACGATGCTGCAACCAAAGAAGACAAAATTCCGGAAGGCCCACAAGGGCCGTATCCATGGCAAGTCGACAAGCTGCAATACGCTTGATTTCGGCGCCTTTGGATTGAAGGCAACGGAGCCTGACCGGCTGACCGCCCGGCAGATCGAAGCGGCGCGCCGTGCGCTGGCGCGTGGCATGAAACGTGCCGGCCGTATCTGGATCCGGGTATTCCCTGATGTTCCCGTTTCCAAGAAGCCTGCCGAAGTGCGCATGGGTTCCGGCAAGGGATCCACTGAATACTGGGCAGCACGCGTGAAGCCAGGTCGGGTGATTTTTGAAGTGGACGGCGTTCCAAAGGCCATTGCCGAGCATTCCTTGCTGCTGGCTGCGGCAAAACTTCCAATCAAGACGCGCTTCGTAGCGCGGCTTGGCGAATAGAGGGAGCCCTGGCAAATGAAAATGAATGACGTCAAGGTTTTGACCCCGGACCAGGTAAAGGACGAAGTCCTGAAGCTCAAGAAAGAGCAGTTCAACCTGCGCTTCCAGAGGGCTTCGGGCCAAGTCGAAAACACATCGCGTATCAGGCAGATTCGCCGTGACATCGCCCGTCTCAAGACGGCGCAGTCGCTGGCCTCTGCGGCGAAGTAGGAGAATAGAAGATGCCGAAACGCGTTCTCGAAGGCGTGGTTGTGAGCGACAAGAACGACAAGACTATCGTGGTCAAGGTCGAACGCCGCCTGCGCCATCCGGTTCTAAAAAAGACGGTTCGTCTTTCGAAGAAGTATCATGCGCATGATGAGAAGAATACCGCCAAGACCGGCGATGTTGTTCGCATCGAAGAAACACGGCCCATCTCGAAGCAGAAGCGCTGGACGCTTCTCGAGACTGTGGCTGCTGGCAAAGCATAAGCAAAGGACAAGCGGGCAGTTCGTGCTCCATGTAAACAGGTGATCTTATGATCCAGCAAGAAACTAATCTCGACGTCGCCGATAATTCCGGCGCAAGGCGTGTCCAGTGCATCAAGGTGCTCGGTGGCTCGAAGCGGCGCTATGCCTCGATTGGTGATGTGATCGTTGTCTCGGTGAAAGAAGCCATCCCACGCGGACGCGTGAAGAAGGGTTCCGTAATGAAGGCGATCGTTGTGCGTACCGCCAAGGACATCCGCCGGGCCGATGGTTCCACCATCCGCTTTGACCGCAATGCGGCGGTGCTGATCAATGCCCAGGGCGAACCTGTGGGAACACGCATTTTCGGACCCGTGCCCCGTGAACTGCGCGGCAAGAACCAAATGAAAATCATTTCTCTGGCGCCGGAGGTACTGTGATGTCGGCGAAACTCAAGATCAAGAAAGGCGACAAGGTTGTCGTCATTACCGGCAAGGACAAGGGCAAGCAGGGCGAAGTGCTCCGTGTGATCCCGGCCGAAAACCGGGCGGTTGTCGGGGGCATCAATGTCTCGCGCCGCCATACGAAGCAGACCGCTTCGCAAGAAGGCGGCATTATCAACAAGGACATGCCGATACAAATTTCCAACCTGGCCCTGCGCGATCCGAAGGATGGCAAGCCAACCCGTGTGGGCTACAAGACGCTCGCCGATGGCAAGAAGGTCCGGTTCGCAAAACGCTCTGGAGAAGTCATCGATGGCTGACGAAAAAGAAGTCAAGGCGAAGCCCGCAAAGCAGGCCAAAGCCCCGAAGAAATCAGAAGCTGCTGAGCGGCCGACCGGCAAGGTTGCCCGGCTGCCCGAGGGTTATGTGCCGCGTCTGCGTCAGCACTATGACGATGTTGTGCGCGCCAAGCTGATTGAACAGTTCGGCTACAAGAACGTGATGCAGGTGCCCAAGATCACCAAGATCGTGCTCAACATGGGCGTTGGCGAGGCCACCCAGGATTCGAAGCTGGTGCAGGTTGCTGCCGCCGAGCTTGAGAAGATCGCCGGCCAGAAGGTTGTCATCACCAAGTCGAAGAAGGCCATTGCCCAGTTCAAGATCCGCGAGAATCTTGCGATCGGCGCAAAGGTGACGCTGCGCAAGGTGCGGATGTATGAGTTCCTCGACAGGCTCATCACCATCGCCCTGCCGCGCGTGCGCGACTTCCGCGGCCTTTCCGAAAAGAGCTTTGACGGCCGTGGCAACTATGCGCTCGGCATCAAGGAACACCTGATTTTCCCGGAAATCGATTATGACAAGATCGACCGGATATGGGGACTGGACATCGTCATCTGCACGTCAGCGCAGACCGACGACGAAGCCCGCGCCCTGATCGACGCATTCAATTTCCCGTTCCGCCGCAGCACACGCAAAGCTGCCTAAGAACAAACTGGACCACTGAGGAAGCCCATATGGCAAAGACGAGCTCGGTAGAGAAGAACGAAAAACGCAGGCGGCTGGTGAAGCAATTCGCAGCCAAGCGCAAGCGCCTGAAGGCGATTACGCAGGACAAGAAGATCTCGATGGAAGAGCGCTTCACGGCCCAGATCAAGCTTGCGGCAATGCCGCGCAATTCGGCCAAGACCCGCATTCGCAACCGCTGCGAAATCACCGGCAGGCCGCGCGCCTTCTACAGGAAATTGAGAGTGTCACGTCTGGCTCTTCGGGACTTGTCTAACCAGGGTCTGGTTCCTGGCATGACCAAGTCGAGCTGGTAGGGCGAACGGACGGACAAGGAGACGAATAAATGAGTGCAAGTGATCCGATCGGTGATTTGCTGACCCGCATCCGCAATGCGCAGGAACGCGGCAAGTCGAAGGTGTCCTCGCCGGCATCGCGGCTGCGCGAGCGCGTGCTTGAAGTGCTGCAGCATGAGGGTTTCATCCGGGGCTTTACCACGGTGCAGCAGGGTTCCGGCAAGGCCGAAATCGAAATCGAATTGAAATATTTTGACGGCGCGCCGGTCATCCGCGAACTTCAGCGCGTGTCGAAGCCGGGCCGCCGGGTCTATGCTTCGGTTGAAACACTTCCAACCGTTTTCAACGGCATGGGAATTTCCATTCTCTCGACGCCGAAGGGCGTCATGTCCGATGCAGAGGCTCGCACCCAGAACGTGGGTGGCGAAGTTCTCTGCACGGTATTCTAAGGAACGCAGCAATGTCTCGTATTGGTAAAAAATCAGTTCCAGTTCCCACCGGTGTCACAGCCTCGGTGAACGGCCAGTTGGTTACCGTCAAGGGGCCGAAGGGTGAGCTGAAAGTGGTTCTGAATGACCAGGTCCTGGCCAAGATGGAGCAGGGCGCGATCAAGGTTGACCCGAAGGACAAGTCCAAGCTGGCGCGTTCCTCGTGGGGCATGTCCCGGACACTGGTTGCCAATCTGGTGACGGGTGTGACGGTCGGCTATACGAAGTCCCTCGAAATCACCGGCGTTGGCTACCGCGCCGCGCTCAATGGCAAGGCGCTGCAGCTGAACCTCGGCTACAGCCATGACGTGAGTTACGACATTCCGGCCGGCATCGAAATCAAGGTGCCGAAGCCCACGGAAATCGTGATCAGCGGCATCGACAAACAACGGGTTGGCCAGGTTGCGGCTGAGATCCGTGAGTACCGCGGCCCCGAGCCCTACAAGGGCAAGGGCGTCAAATACGCAGGCGAATACATCTTCCGCAAGGAAGGCAAGAAGAAGTAATTGGTGGTTTCACATGGCTAACAAGATCACACCTCTGGCACGGCGCACAACGCGCGTTCGCAAAGCGCTTGCAAAGCGCGGAAATTTGCGTCCGCGGCTGTCGGTATTCCGCTCGAGCAAGAACATCTATGCGCAGGTCATCGATGATACGAAGGGCGTTACCGTCGCTTCGGCCTCAACGATGGAAGAAGGTTTCAAGTCGGCCAAGAAGACGGGCGCGGACATGGCAGCAGCAAGCCAGATTGGCAAGCTGGTGGCCGAGCGCGCCCTCAAGGCAGGCATCAAGGACGTGGTCTTCGATCGCGGCGGCTATATTTTCCACGGGCGCGTCAAAGCGCTGGCGGAAGCGGCCCGTGAAGGTGGACTGAATTTCTAATCCGATCAGTGGCGAATAGGCAAAGAACACATGGCTAAAGAACGTAGCGAACGGGGCGGAGATCGCAAGGACAACCGCGAAGAACGCGACAGCGAGTTCATCGACAAGCTCGTGCACATCAATCGCGTCGCGAAGGTTGTGAAGGGCGGCAAGCGCTTCGGCTTTGCGGCACTCGTTGTCGTGGGCGACCAGAAGGGCCGCGTGGGCTTTGGACATGGCAAGGCGCGTGAAGTGCCGGAAGCGGTGCGCAAGGCAACCGAGGCGGCAAAGCGTGTGCTCATCCGCGTGCCTTTGCGCGAAGGCCGCACACTGCATCATGATATTGACGGACGCTGGGGTGCGGGCAAGGTGACACTCCGTGCCGCCCCTCCGGGAACCGGCATCATCGCCGGCGGCCCGATGCGTGCCGTATTTGAATCGGTCGGCGTTGCCGATGTTGTGGCCAAGTCGAAGGGTTCGTCGAACCCCTATAACATGGTGCGTGCAACATTTGACGCGTTGAAGAAGCAGACGAGCCCCCGTTCGGTGGCCGCACGCCGTGGCAAGAAGGTGAGCGACGTCTTGCGCCGTCGTGACCCCGATGCGGCAGTAGAATAAGTCGAGGATCCAGAATTATGGCCAAAACACCAGCAGCAAAAACAGTCACGGTCATGCAGTATGCCAGCCCGCAGCGGCGGCCGGCTGACCAGCGTGCCACTTTGGTTGGGCTTGGCCTCAACAAGATTAACCGGCGTTCGACGCTGAATGATACGCCAGCCGTTCGTGGCATGATTGCCAAGGTTGCGCATCTCGTTCGCGTGGTCGAATAAGTTTAAGGAATACGACAATGAAGCTCAATGAAATTGCCGATAATGCCGGTGCCCGCAAAATCCGCAAGCGCGTGGGACGTGGCTTGGGTTCAGGCCTTGGCAAAACGGCCGGCCGCGGCGGCAAGGGCCAAACGGCACGTAAGGGCGGTGCAAAGGCCGGCTTCGAAGGTGGCCAGATGCCCATCTATCGCCGTCTGCCAAAGCGCGGCTTCAACAAGCCGAACCAGGTATCCTACAACGAGGTCAATCTCCAGGCTGTCCAGGCGGCCGTTGATGCCAAGAAGCTTGATGCCAAGGCCGCAGTGACCGCTGCCAGCCTGATCGCTGCAGGCGTCATTTCGCGTCCACTCGGCGGGGTCCGTTTGCTGGCCAAGGGTGAAATCAAGTCAAAGCTCGCTTTTGAGGTGTTTTACGCCACAAAGGGAGCCATTGCCGCGGTCGAAAAGGCCGGCGGCAGCGTCAAGGTCTTGCGTCCAGTCGAGGCGCCTGCGGAAGCGAAGTAAGGTTGCATGGGTTTACGGGCCACCCCACATAGGGAGCTTGGAACCAAAGCTCGAGGATAGGACATGGCATCGGCAGCTGAACAACTTGCGGCGAACCTGAATTTCGGGGCTTTGGCCAAATCCGAAGAGTTGAAGAACCGAATCTGGTTCACGCTGGGCGCGCTGATCGTCTACCGCCTTGGCACCTATATTCCCATTCCCGGCATCGATACCATCCAGCTGGCGAAATTCGCGGCCCAAAACACGGCAGGCATTCTAGGCTGGGTCAACGGCCTTGCCGGCGGCGCCCTTGGCCGCATGGCGATTTTTGCCCTGAACATCATGCCCTATATTTCCGCATCAATTATCATTCAGTTGATGACGACGGTTTCACCCCATCTTGAAGCACTCAAGAAAGAGGGGGAGTCGGGCCGCAAGAAGATGAACCAATACACGCGCTATGGCACTGTGGTGTTGGCCGCGTTGCAGGCCTATGGCATTGCCGTTGGGCTTGAAGGACAGGGCACGCTGGTTGCCGATCCGGGAATGTTTTTCCGGGCCAGCACGGTCATAACCTTGACCGGTGGAACCGTGTTCCTGATGTGGCTGGGTGAACAGATCACGTCGCGCGGCATCGGCAACGGCATTTCATTGATTATTTTCTCCGGTATCGTTGCAGGCCTTCCTAACGGCATTGCTGCCATGCTGGAACTCGGCCGCACGGGGCAGATGTCCACCTTCCTGGTGCTTGGTATCATGG
>JBAVOA010000138.1:0-4808 GCA_049691635.1 Aestuariivirga sp.
TGGCCATCCCACGCACGGGCGGCGTGATAGCACTTCGCAAGTCCACCATCGATGGCGACCTGGCGAAAGCCAAAAACCTCAAGGACGAAACGGAAAATGCGGTGCGCTCCTACGAGGCCGCATTGGCTGACGCCAAGGCTAAGGCCCAGGCCATTGCGCTGGACAACCGCAACAAGCTGAATGCGGAAATCGAAGCGGAACGGGCCAAGCTTGATGCGGCCCTTGGCGCCAAGATTGCAACGGCTGAAAAGAAGGTTGCGGCATCGCGCGACAAGGCGCTGGAAGATGTGGCTGCGATGGCTGCCGATATCGCCAGCGACATTGTCCAGCAGCTCACCGGCACAAAGATCACCAAGACTGCGGCCTCCGCCGCGGTCAAAGCCCTGGGCAAGTAGGAGTTAGCCATGTTCCATGAAGCTGAAACCTGGGTTGCCGTCGCCTTCCTGATTTTTGTGGGCGTGGGCATCTATCTCAAAGTGCCCGCGATGCTTGCCAAGATGCTGGACGAGCGGGCCGACAAGATCAGCAAGGAACTGGCGGAAGCCAGAAAGCTCCGCGAAGAAGCCCAGGCGCTTCTGGCGGAGTACCAGAAGAAGCGCGCCGATGCCGAGAAGGACGCCGCCAACATCGTGGCCCAGGCCAAGGTCGAGGCTGAGGCCTATGCAGTTGAAACGCGCAATAAGCTGGCCGAGACAATCGAACGCCGCACCAAGCAGGCGGCCCAGAAGATCGCGCAAGCCGAAGCCGCCGCCATCAAGGAAGTCCGCACCACGGCCACTGAGGCGGCAATCGCCGCTGCCACCAGGCTGGTCGGCGAAGCGGTCCAGGGCACCAAGGGCGGAAAGCTGATTGACGAGTCAATCGCCGCGGTGAAGAGCCGGCTGAACTAGCACTACTTTGGCAGATTCAGTCATAACGTTTGATGCCCAACCATCGTCGGCAATGGGGACATCGTGAGGGTGTGGCTTGGGTCATGAGATTGATTATGGCGTGACGGATGGCGGGTAGGCTTGGTTGAGGTGGCGGGCCGTGGATTCTTTTTTTCCCGCCCCGCTGCGGCGAGGCGACGATGTTGGAGGAATGCGTAGGCGATCATTGTCATCAAGGCGTGCCGATGCAGACCCTGCCAAGATCGCCCCTCGAAGTGGTCGAGGCCCAGTTCCTCTTTCACCTGTTGATGCGCTTGTTCGCAAATCCATCTTGCTTTGACGATCGCTGCCAATCTGCGCAATCCCGTTTCGGGTGGGAGATTGGCGAGATAATATTTTGTCTCTCCGCTGGTGCGGCGCTCGCCGATCAGCCAAACCTCTTCTCCGGGAAGATGCTGCTGTCCCTTGTCGCCGATCCGCTGTGGCGGCCCATCGGCGACACGCACGCGAATGGCGGCGAAACGCGCTTTCAATGCCCCCTTGGTTCCTTGCCGCCAGCTGACGGACCGCCAGATGATATGGGCCAGCATCTCTTCGGCTGGCCTAGAGAGAATGTCTGGAATGTGACGCTGGCGTGGGCGCCCCCGGCCTGCGACAGGAAAGATCAGCTTCACATCCGCCGGATAGACCTTCTGGCGCCCGGGAATGCCGACCGCCCAGGTCAGGCCACGAGCGGTGAGGCCCTGACGGAATGGCGCACTCAGGCCGTATCCGGCGTCTGCCAGTACACTTCCAAATCGAACGCCTGCGGCGATCACGCGGTCAATCTCGGCAAGCGCGATCTCCGGCTTGCTGCGCGCATCACGATAGTTCGCAGGAACACCAGCCTGTTTCGAGCGCGCTGGATCGCTGGTCCAGTTGTCAGGAAGAAACAGGCGCAGTCCGACCATCACGGGAACCTCGGCCCGGGCCAGCGTCAGTGACACCAGCGTCTGGCAATTGGCCGTCTTGCCCAGCGCCGAGGCATATTGCGCCGCGACCCCGACCGAGTGATCGCCCTTCTTTGGCAATGCCGTATCGTCGACAACCAGAACCGCATCGCTGCCGCCAACCAGCCGGTCAGCCTGAACAAGCAGTTCCGCCTCCAGGGGCGCTGCGTTCCAGACGCCGTCGGCAATGAAGTGGTGCAACTGATCGTAGTCGCCTGGCACCAGCCGCTCCGCCATCGGCTGCATGCTCTTGCGATCTCCTGGGCCGATCAGCCCTGCCACATAGAGGGGACACATCCTTCGCCGCGCCTTATGCCCCAGCCTCTCAAGAAACGGAGCCAGCCACACTTGAAGACCCGCATTCCAGTCCGATGTCGTTCTCCGCATGGCCGGCCCTCCATAAGCCGACCACCCATGAATCACTCAACAGCCGATTCGGGAATCCCAAAACGCTAAGCTGTCAATAATTCTGCCAAAGTAGTGCTAGGGCGTGAACTCATAAACGGGCATGATTAGTCATGCACGTATGTCTGCTTCCAGCGCGAAAGCGGCCATAATCGGCTACCGTTGCCATGTCGCAGAAGGGCCAAAAGCAGTCCTGAGGTTTGGCAGCATTACCATTGATACGACAACCTACCTCTTCACCGGTTCATAAAGAACTGTCTGGTCAACGCTTGAGCCCCGACAGCGCGACACTTGTATCAATCCATAGGTTGGGAACTCTCGTTCAAAGGAGCACCCATCATTGGCGTCGCTGGGATGAATATCGACTTTTCAGGAGCCCATGGGGGTATTACCTCGGTTATGATATTTGCGTCATATAGGTGATTGAGTTCATAGCCGCTCAGCCACAATTTGCCTGGTTTCGTGACGTAGCCACGATTGATGAGCAGATAGATGAAGTCAGGATCAACGCCGGCGTTGGTCAAAATATCTAAAAATTCCTTTGTCGCGCCAGGCGACGGCACGTTAGAGTTGGCTCCATGGGCTCCATGGAACATCCACACGGAAGCCCCGCTCGCCTTTCGCTTTGCTCCCTGCATGAAAACAGGTATGCAAGCCGAAGCGCACATCCCGCCACCCATAACACGTGTGTTAAGCTCGGCAACTTCCCTGACGGCCTTTAGGACCGCGATGACTTTTATCGCGTGCTCCAGATCTCCACCCGGGCTATTCAACTCTAACATGACGCGTCGGTATTTTGCGCCTGGCCCCAACAATAGGTTGGCAAGATCCTCAGCCAAATGGGACACGATTGGTCCGGTAAAACGCAATCCAACTGCATCTTTCGCGATAAACGCTAGGTCTTCGTGAGTAAAAATCTCAAGACCTCCTTGAACCGGCTCCTCCACCAAGGATCCGCCCAAGGGAGTCAACAGTACAACCAATGTGCACACGATGGCTGGAAGTCTGAGCAAATCCATTGCACCCCCAATTAAGCAGAGTTTGCTCCACTTATGCCAACTCGTGCGTTTGGTCGGACGGATCACACTCTTTCGGCGGTTCATGGAGTTAGCAGGAAGCACGTGTTGGAAGCTGATGCCACATCTATCGTTTATTGGCATTGATGCAGATCAGCATGGGGTAACTTCTCAACGATGTCAGGCATTTCCGGCGTTGATTTGTACCGAGGGGTATTATTGGCTAATCTAGAACCTTATGATGGCTGCGGCCCTGCCCGCCAAAGCCGCCAAGCCAGCTTTGGGCCGATAGTGTTGCAAAAGTCTTTTTGCGTCGCTGAGGATAAATTTTCCGGGCCGTGGGCACGGCGCTCGAAAAATTGTGTGGGGGACTACATCTTTGTGAGCTGAACTCGCAGGCGACTTCGGTAGTGCGGCTAAGGGTACATCGATCGGCGATTACTGCTTGTTACGTCTTTTGACGGAAAATATGTCGCGTGGCATTTTGGGACTTTTGCAACACTATCGGCCAAGAGGCGACATGCTGTGATTGCTGGCCTTGTCTCTGGCAGCAAGAAAAGTCCTACTTTGAGGCCCAGAGAGCCTATAGACAATGTATAATAAACTAGGACACCTAGGAAATTTCCCAAGAGGGGTCTCTGATGACGACCGCGATTTATCGCATCTATATGGTCGTGCAACCTGAATCAATGAGAGCTGTACTTATTGTGGTGATGATCATCGCGGCGTTTCTTGGGTTTTCACCATCGATCAAGGGAGCGGAGACCGCAGAAGTTTCAAACGCCCATGACGACACCTTAACAGCCAGCGACTTAGGCAAAAACGGTGAAGATCAATCAAAATTTCCGTTGCATGACCAAGTGTCAGCGGCAACCATTAAGGATCTCGTCGCGTGGATCAAATCCAGTACCGAGTACGATGTTAAAAGAACGCTGAATAACTTGCCGTCATTGAGTTTCGCAAATTCCGGTGAAGTGATCAGTTATGAAGGAAAATCGCTCCTCGTAAATGAGGATGTAAGGGCACTCTACGACTCTCAGTCACGAGTGATCTATTTAATTCGCCCTTGGAGTGAATCGGAAGTCATAGACGTTTCCAGCTTGCTTCATGAGCTTGTCCATGACGTGCAATTTCTCAATCACCGATGGTCTTGCAGTAATAAAGCTGAATGGGAAGCCTACAAGCTCCAAGCAAAATGGCTAGATGAACAACAAGTGAAAGTCAAATTCAACTGGGTGCAAATAGCTTTCTTGTCCCAGTGTTTCCACTCAGATCATACATGAAGTATGAAGCAATGTGTCAGCGCGAGGAAGTGTGGGCTTCGGGTTGTAGAATTTATGACGGCGGCTATGGGTCGATACTGTCGAAAAAGTCGAAAATTCAAACATGCTAAAAATTCGTCCTGACAGTGTTTTGAGCGGCATTCGCAATTCAATGCCTCTTTAATCCGCTTGCGGCGGCCTCAGGCAGACTTTTCGTCAAATCGAGTATCCCCCCGCGTCTATTTAAAATTATGACTCCCAGGGTCC
>JBAVOA010000139.1:0-2263 GCA_049691635.1 Aestuariivirga sp.
GGATACTTCGCCTGAGGTTGCCTCCACCGGGGATCTGAAATTCGGACCCACAGCGGACTCAGGCATCGCCGCCGCAAAGCAGGCGCGTAAGGATGGCGCCGAGCTTGTGGTGGGCGTGGTGCAGGCGCCGCATTCGGACGACCAGAAGATGCTGGCCTCCAAGGCCTTCGACGTGATCCTTTCGGGCGACGACCATGATCTGGTCGTGCAATACAACGGCATCACGGCCTATGTGGACACCTCGACCGAGGCCAATGACCTGGTGCCCATCGACCTCACCGTGAACATCGAGGAGAAGGACGGCAAGCGCACGGTGAAATGGGAGCCGAATTTCCGCTTCATCGATACGGCAAGTGTCACCCCCGATGCGGAAACGCAAAAGCTGGTGGATGGTTTTGCGGCTGAGCTCGACAAGGAGCTGAACGTGGTGATCGGCAAGACGGCCGGGCCGCTCGACAGCCGGCGCAACATCGTGCGCACCCAGGAAGCGGCCATTGGCAACCTGATTGCCGACGCGATGAAGGACGCGGTGGGGGCCCAAATCGCCATCACCAATGGCGGCGGCATCCGCGCCGACAAGGAATATGCGGCGGGCAGCGACATCACGCGGCGCGATGTGCTCAGCGAATTGCCCTTCGGCAATGTGACGGTTTTGACCGAGGTTACGGGCCAGCAGATCTGGGACGCGCTGGAGAACGGCTTCAGCAAATTTGAGGACGGGGCGGGGCGCTTCCCGCAGGTCTCGGGGCTGAAGGTCGTGGCCGATGTGAAGAAGCCCGCGGGCTCGCGCGTGGTTTCGGTGATGGTGGGGACCACGGCGCTTGACCTCGCGGCCACCTACAAGCTCGCCACCAACGACTACATGCTGGATGGCGGCGACGGCTACACGGCGCTGAAGGGCGGCAAGGTGACGGTGGACGCGCGCGGCGCGAAGCTGATTGCCAATGACGTGATGGTGCTGGTGAAGAAACTGGGGACGGTGGATGCGAAGGTTGAGGGGAGGATTGTGATTCAGTAGGGGCAGCAGTTACTCCCCTCAATTGATACCCGAGCCCTTCTAGCTGCCCGTGCTTGCCCGTGCTAATTACAGTGCATGGGTTGGTTGGAAAGCGTTTGGCTCAAAATTCTGGAACTCCGTGGAGAGATTTTGGCAGGCATATTTGCCGCTTGCATTTTCATCCTTCTATTCGCCAATGGGGACTACCAATATGCGCGGGACCTTTCAAAGGAAGCACTTGTCTGGATTTTCCTACTAGCTGTTTTGACTTTCTTTCTCATTTTAGCACGAATGGGCAAAGCCATTTTTGATTTAGTTGGGGCATGGAGAAAAAAGCGCATAGAGCATTCAAAAGCAATTGAGTTTCAGATTGGCGTTCTCAAGTATCTAGATACTCTCAGCCAAGGTGAGCGCGCAGTGCTTTCCTACCTTGTGCAAAAAAACCAACAATCTTTCAATGGGGATATGACGGCCAGAAATGTTGT
This sequence comes from Aestuariivirga sp., assembly GCA_049691635.1. Lineage (GTDB taxonomy): Bacteria > Pseudomonadota > Alphaproteobacteria > Rhizobiales > Aestuariivirgaceae > Aestuariivirga. Next base: position 1,483 of record JBAVOA010000139.1, read on the forward strand.
CACATTGCAACAAAAGAATTTGATTGCCATAGGTTCAGGAATGATGGTGCAGGATGACGCGCCATATATAATTCCTCCTTTTGTTTGGAACGAACTTCAAGCTCGAAAAGCTGAATTTAACACGGCCGATTTGGAGGGTATGCACCCTTGGCGTGACCACTGGATGACGCGATGATTGCTAAAACTGCGAAAGAATGCAATTGTCTCTATCGAGTAAATCTCACTTGGCAGTTCTTCTGAATAGCGGCCTGTTCGATTGCGTCCATCTGCCCTTTTAGGCTGGCAAGCTCGGCGGCTTTTTGGCCGTCGCCGTCCATGAAAAGCAATACTGGCCAGAAAAGAACAACACCTACCCCTGTCTTAACAGCGTCGTGACTTCGCGCTTTATCCTGTTGGCCAGATGCGATTGCCGCTCGGCTTGAAACACTGCGACCTTCCTGGATGAGTTGATCGCAAGTGTAGTTCTGGTAGTTCATTGGCGAGACGTAAGAGGGTGATATATCTTCTGATTTACTCGCGCACCCCGTTAGTGCCAACGCAATAAACACACCCATCGTTACATGAGTTTTCATTTGATGCCCCCGCTTTCCCACGCAAGAGGTTAGGGCAACGGTAACACCACTACAAGAAAAGATTGTGTCAATTGGAGAAATGCAATCTTTGCTTTATCCATTCCACGCGCGGTTTACGCCTAGGAGTCTGGTTGGTCGGGTTGATCCTCGGATCAAGTCCGAGGACGACCATGGAGAGAAGAGGGGAGTGGATACCAGATGATTGAAGG
>JBAVOA010000140.1:0-1794 GCA_049691635.1 Aestuariivirga sp.
GCCCCCCGCCGGACGCTTTCAGAAGACCCCATGGGAACGCGAGGGCAAGGGCGGCGGTGGCGTCATGTCTTTGATGCACGGCAGACTCTTTGAGAAAGTGGGCGTCCATTGCTCAACCGTCCATGGCGAGTTTTCCCCCGAATTCAGAAAACAGATTCCCGGCGCCGAAGACGATCCAAAATTCTGGGCGTCAGGAATTTCCCTCATCGCCCATTTCTGGAACCCCAACATTCCCGCGGTACATATGAACACCCGCTATGTCGTGACATCCAAGACCTGGTTTGGAGGCGGGGCGGATCTAACTCCGGTGCTGAACCGGAGACGCAATCAAGACGATTCCGATTCAAAAGACTTTCACGCCGCCTTCAAGGCCGCTTGCTGTGCCCATGCCGTGGCCGATTATGATAAATACAAGAAATGGTGCGACGAGTATTTCTATCTTCCCCATCGCCAGGAACCGCGCGGCATTGGCGGCATATTCTTCGATTATCTCAACACCGGGGACTTCGAGGCTGACCGCGCCTTCGTCAAGGCAGTTGGAACAGCCTTTCTACAGGTTTTCCCCGCCATTGTGCGTAAGAATATGAATACCCCGTGGACCGAGGCCGACCGCGAGGAACAGCTTGTCCGGCGCGGGCGCTATGTGGAGTTCAACCTGCTCTATGACCGCGGCACCTTGTTTGGCCTGAAGACTGGCGGCAATGTGGAGTCTATTCTGTCATCCATGCCCCCCATGGTGAAATGGCCCTAAAGGAAACGAACGATGGACCTTCGCAACGGCTTTGACATCAAGCGCTACATCCGCACCATTCCGGACTATCCCAAACCCGGTATCATGTTCCGCGACATCACCACCCTGCTCGCCGATCTCCATGGATTCCGGGCCGCAATAGATGAACTCGTTTGGCCCTTCCTGCGCGGCGACATCGACTATGTGGCAGGCATCGAGGCGCGCGGCTTCATTCTGGGTGGCGCAGTGGCTGCAAGCCTCGGGCGCGGCTTCATTCCCATTCGCAAAAAAGGCAAGCTGCCATCGCGCACCATCGGCCAGGAATATGCCCTTGAATATGGTGTCGATACGATCGAGATTCATGCCGACGCCATCAAGCAAGGCGACCGCATCTTGTTGATTGACGATCTGATTGCCACTGGAGGAACCGCTGGGGCCGGCATTGATCTTATCCGCAAATCCGGCGGCGAAGTGGTGGCCGCTGCTTTCGTGATCGATCTTCCCGAATTGGGGGGAGCAAACAAGCTCAGGGCCAAGAATGTGAAGGTTCATACCCTCGTAAGCTTTGAGGGCCACTAGCGGCGGGCCGTCAGCACCTTGCCTTCGAAACTGAAAACCAGTTCATTCTTCTGGTTGAAACCTTCATTCAGCGAAAACACGATTCCCCATTGCGGGCGTGAATTCAGATCCCGTTTTCCGGTCACTTTGCAGGAATAGCGAAGCGTATCATCGGGAAAGACGGGCTTGAGCCATTTGAGGTTTGTGAAGCCCGGGCCGGGGCCGATTTCCGGCAGGGTCTTGCCAGCAGCCTGCAGTTTGGCCCGCGCCGCATCGCTGACGGCCACAAAACATTTCATCCAGCCCGCCGCCGTGTGCCAGCCGCTGGCGGAAAGCCCGCCGAATGGCCCTGCCAAACCCCCTTCATCGCTCAGATGAAAGGGCTGCGGGTCGTATTTCCCGGCAAATCTGAGGGTGCTTTCACGGGTGAAATGATAGCTGCCCAGATCAACTGTCAAGCCTTCATCGATCTCTTCAAGGAAAAGCCCTAACATGCTGCTCTGACC